>CAZYXN010000020.1:0-29675 GCA_964651105.1 uncultured Muribaculum sp.
AAGCGGCTAAATCGCCCGAACATAATAAATTATTCTTTTCCATACGAACTGTTAACATAGTATGGGGGGGGGTAATTTACTGATACCAAGTAATTTAACTTTCGACCCTATACTTTTTAATTAAAATAGTTTGTATGAAAAAAGTACTTATGTTTTTATTCGCGCTTGTCGTGGCGGCAACAGCATCGGCTCAGATGCGCACGGTCGCCGGAACAGTGCTTAATGCAGATGACGGCGAGCCTCTTGTCGGGGCTTCGGTCATTCCGGTGGGCGGAGGCAATGGAGTTGCCACCGACATCGATGGAAAGTTCTCAATCAAAGTTCCCCAATCGGTCAAGGCTCTTCGCGTGAGCTACGTGGGTATGGTGACGCAGGAGGTTCCTGTCAGCGACACCCCGATGACTATCAGCCTCACTACAGGCAACAAGCTTGACGAGGTGATGGTGGTGGCGTTCGGAACCACTACCAAGCAGGCATTTACCGGTGCGGCGGCCGTTGTCGACGCAGAAGAGCTGTCGAAACATATCACGACCAACGTGGCCGACGCTCTTGTAGGATCGGTGCCCGGATTCCAGATGCGTTCAAGTTCGGGCGCTCCGGGTTCAAGCCAGGGCGAAATCAGCATACGCGGTATCTCGTCGCTTTACTCCAATACGGAACCTCTGGTGATTGTGGACGGCGCTCCCTATGAGGCGAGCCTCTCCAATATCCCCCAGGGTGATATCGAGTCGGTGAGCGTGTTGAAGGACGCAGCTTCGGCAGCCCTTTACGGAGCCCGCGGAGCAGGCGGCGTAATCATCGTGACCACCAAACGCGGCAATACCCGTGAGGCTGTTGTCAACGTTGACGCGAAGTGGGGCGTGAACTCCCGCGCGATTCAGGAGTATGACGTGATCAAGTCTCCGGCAAAATATTACGAGACATTCTATGACATGCTCTATAATTTCAACCTCTACGGTCAAGGAATGTCGGCCGCAGCCGCCAATGCGGCTGCCAACGCCCAGATGTTCACTTCCGGCACATGGCCCGGTCTGGGATACAATGTGTTCACGGTGCCCACGGGCGAGAATCTTATCGGTCTTGACGGTAAAATCAATCCCAACGCCACTCTGGGACGCGAAGTCGAAAATAACGGCGTGAAGATGTGGCTTCAGCCCGACGACTGGAACAAGGAGGCTTATCACAACTCATTCCGTCAGGAGTATAACGTGAGCGTGAACGGCGGCACTGACCGCGCGTCATACTACACGAGCATCAACTATCTTGACGACGAGGGTGTGATCGACCACTCATCATATGACCGTCTTGCAGCCCGCGTGCGCGCCGACTATCAGGCAAAGCGTTGGCTCAAACTCGGCGCCAACATCGGTTATGTGCACTCGAAGACCACTTCAGTGCCTAACTTCGGCACGGCTCTGAACTCGACCAACATCATGTATTTCACGTCGATGATAGCCCCGATTTATCCGGTGTATCTTCGCGGGGTGGACGAGAACGGCAAGCCTTATATCATGCGCAATGACGCAGGCGAAAAGCGTTACGACTATGGTGTGGCCGGAACAAACTACGGTGTTCCGCGCGCGTTTACCGCTAACGCCAACCCTCTCGGAACAAACAATTATGACCGCACCGGCACAGTCGGCAACCAGCTTACCGCCACATTGACGGCCGATATCAATATCACCGACTACTTGAAATTTTCGGCTCAGAGCACTCTGACCTGGGGCAATACCAACTATTCGAGCTACGGCAGTACGTATAACCCCAACAAGTCGTCGATAAACGGCGATATTACGAAATATCAGCAGAACGCCACCCGCACCAACAACGTGCAGACTCTTTCGTTCTTCAAGAATTTCGGCGCCAACAGCGAACATTATGTCAATGTGATGGCCGGACACGAATATTACCGCACCAACACCCGTTATCTGACGGCTATGGCACAGGGCGGATTCTCACCCGACATCGAGGAAATCTACGCTTTCGCCAAGAAGGCCGACTCCTCGTCACGCACGATGAACTACAACGTTGAGGGTTACTTCGGAAGCGCTCAGTACAACTATAAGGAGAAGTATTTCGCGTCGGCGTCTTACCGTCTTGACGGTTCGTCGTTCTTCGCCAAAGGACACCGCTGGGGAAGTTTCTGGTCGGTCGGCGGCGCATGGCTTATCTCCAAGGAGGAGTTCATGAAGCCCTATTCATGGATCGACATGTTGAAAATCAAGGCTTCTATCGGCCAGCAGGGTAATGACGGCGTGGGCTATGACGACCACTCTTATCTTCCCAATTATTTCTATTGGACCGACCTTTACCAGCTGACACCGTCGGGAGAGTACACGATGTCGCCCACATTCTCGAATATCGGTAACCGTGACATCACGTGGGAAACTACCACCAACTTCAACCTCGGCGCTGAATTCGCATTCCTCAACAACCGCATCTCGGGTAATATCGATTTCTACGTGAAGCGAGTGAGCGACCTGTTGTTCTGGATGTCGGTTCCTGAATCGGCCGGAGCGCGCGGTTATTACGGCAATATGGGCACTATCCGCAACCAGGGCTTCGAACTTACGCTTACGGGCCATGTAATCCGCACCAAGGACTATGAGTGGCAGTTGAGCGGCAATCTCTCGCACAACACCACCAAGATTGTGGATCTTCCCAAGGCCAAGACCGGCGAGAACGGCGGTTTCTATGAGAGCAGCATGTGGTATCAGGAGGGCAAACCCCTTTACAACTATATGACCCTCGCTTACGCAGGTGTCAACGACCAGGGCCAGGCTCTTTACTACTATGACCCCAATCTTATCGAAGGGGGCGCGATGAACACTTCCAAGCCGGCCAAAATCAAATCAAAGGAATATGTGACCACCGAAGCCGGTAACGCTTCTCGCTATACTGTAGGGTCTATACTTCCGAAAGTGTTTGGCGGATTCAGCACCTATGTGCGTATCAAGGACTTCGACTTTAGCGCCGCATTTGATTATCAGATAGGCGGCAAGGTTTATGACAGCCAGTATGCATTACTTATGACTGTGCCTTCAGGCGCCAATGACGCAGGCCGTAACATACACAAGGATGTGCTCAAGTCATGGAGCCCCAACAATACCCGTTCCGATATTCCGCGCTGGCAGTACGGTCAGGGTGACAGCAACATGAATATGTCGTCAGACCGTTTCCTTACCAACGCAAGTTATCTCAACTTCCAGTCATTTACTGTCGGTTACACTCTGCCGAAAGGCTTGATCAAAGATATTACCAAGCTGCGTTTCTATGTGGCCGGCGAAAATCTCTGTTTCTGGTCGGCACGCAAGGGATTTGACCCGCGTTACGCTTATGATGAGACAGCCGACGTTTCGGTTTATTCACCCGTGCGCAATATCTCGGGCGGTGTGCAAGTGACATTCTAATTTTAAAATGAATTATTAAATGAACAAAATATTTTCATCAATACTTGTCGGTGCCGCGTCGATGATGCTGTTTACCGGCTGTCTTGAGGAGTTTGAGCCTGAAGCGAGCTTTGTCACCGCTGAACAGGCTGCATCGGCTCCGGGATCTTATAATAATTTCGTTGGCGGTCTTACCACCTCTCTTACCGGTAGCTGGACATTCGGAGGCCCGTCGGATCCGAACGGACAACGCCCTTGGGACTTCGGCTATACCACTTTTTATATCATGCGCGATGTTTCGGGACAGGATCTTGTTACGGAATATGACGGCAGCTGGTATTCGGCATGGTATCAGTGCGGCGTGTCTCTCGCTCCTATTTATATGAATTGCCAGATTCCATGGACTTATTACTACAAGTGGATAAAGAACTGCAACAACGTTATATCGCTCGCCGGCCCGGAACCTGAGGAAGACCGCAAGGCGGGAGCCGGCATCGCATACGTGATGCGCGCTCTTTTCTATAGCGAACTGGCTCAGATGTTTGCCCAGAAGACCTACGGAGCCGATCAGGATGCTCTGACGGTGCCTATCGTTACCGAGTCGACCTCGATTGAGGATCTTACGACCAATCCGCGCGCTACCAATAAAGATATGTGGGCGTTTATCATCCGCGACCTTAACTATGCCGAGGATTATCTCGCCGGTTATACCCGTCCTGACAAGTACACTCCTGACCTTTCGGTTGTTTACGGTGTCAAAGCCCGCGCTTATCTCGTCATGCAGGACTGGGTAAACGCCGAGAAGTATGCAAAGCTTGCCCAGGCAGGTTACTCTCCTCTTGACAACGATTATTACACAAGCAAAAACGACGGCTTCAACAGTTGCAACAACTCTTCATGGATGTTTGCAACCCACTTCAAGGCCGATGACGAGAACATCCTTGACAATGACGGCGACTCAAGCTGGGCAAGCCAGATGTGTCTTGAGATGAGCTATGATCCGTTGACCGCCGGTTACTGTTCTAACTACGGTGACCCGAAATATATCGACCGTCACTTGTATGAGACCATTCCGGCGACCGATATCCGCAAAAAATGTTTCGTGGATTTCTCGGTCGATGAGCTTGAGACTGAAGAGGAAGCGCTTACCGCGCTCAGTGAGTATACCGATTTCCCCGACCGCGTGTTTTACACCGCTTATGAGCAGGGCAACGTGAACGCCGCCGGCGGACTTTCGCTCAAATTCCGTGTGGCCGGAGGCGCCGCAGGACGTAACAACCAGTATATCGGATTCCTTGTCGACGTGCCGATGATGCGCGTGGAGGAGATGATGCTTATCGAGGCCGAGGCTGCCGGGATGCAGAACGAAACACGCGGCAAGGAATTGCTGACTGAATTCGCGCAGCTTCGTGACCCGAACTATGAGTACGGCACCCACAACGAGGCTTACAACAATACATCCACATCACCGTTCCAGAACGAAGTGTGGTGGCAGCGCCGTGTAGAGCTTTGGGGTGAAGGATTTGCCACATTCGACATCAAGCGCCTTCAGAAGGGTATCATCCGCAGCTATGCGGGAACCAATCATCAGGACGGATACCGCTGGAACACCACCACTCCTCCCGACTGGATGAACTGGTGTATCGTCCAGACCGAGACCAACTATAACTCGGCCTGTGTGAATAATCCTACTCCAATCGCTCCTGACGGCAACTCACCCGAGTATGCATGGTAATAATGTCTAACTATCATTTAAATCAAGACAAATGAATAAAACAAAATATCTTTTGGGCTTGCTCGCGATACCGGCGATGATTATGACGTCATGTTCGGCTGACGAGGGCACAGAGCCCGGCGGCGATTCAAAGCCGGTGGTGACACTCTATTCCTATGAGCCGTCATCGGAATATAATCCCGACAATGACGTAGTTGTGCGTTTCGTGCCCAACAATAAGGTCGACGAGATATATTATCTCGCGGAACTTGAATCAGACGTGGCGGCTTTTGTGAAAGCCAACGGTGAGGATGCTTATGTGGAACGCGTGCTTGAAAACGGAACCAAAATCGCTGTCGCCGACGGCGAGGCGTATTCCGATGTCACGCTTACCGACATGTTTGGCCTTTATACGATTTCGGCTGTGGCGGTGAATGGCGGCAAGCGCCATCGCTCAACTGTCGATTTCCTCGGTCTGCAGTGGGAGCATGTGGTCGACGGTGTTTACTATTTCGGAATTCCTGCGGCATTGCGTAATAATCTTGGATGTCCGGCTTCCAATCTGACAGAACTCCAGATATGTACTACCGATCCTACTATCTATCGTTTCCGTGATTTGTACGGCACCGGTCGTTCGCTTAAGATTTATCTTATGGATCAGACCGGCAAAGATCAGGACGGCAAGTATACATTCTTCCGAGTTCCGCGTCAGAACACCTCGTTCACTTTTGGAAATCATGGCACCGTGTTTGTCCAGGACGTAGGTTATTGGCAGGATAATTCCGCATTTGTGACCGAAGGCGGTTACGAGAGCGGCATGTATGAGGACTACAGCTGCTTCGTAATGCTTAACTGGTCGGTTGCCGCCGGCAACCTTGCGAGTCCGGGATTCTTTACCGACTCGTTTATTCCCAATCAAGAATAATATTTACATACACAACTTTTAAATACTTTAAGAGCCATGCTTTCCGTGAGGAACGCATGGCTCGCCTTTTATGTCACTATGATATGTCCAAAAATATTTAATTGAAAGAGAGGTATTGCGTATTGGATTGAAAATTTATTATCTTTGCATCGTTATGAATAAACGCAATCTTTTCACATTATTTGCGGTTGCCGCAGCGGCTTCCGCAATGGCTTGCACAAGCCTTATAGCTACTCCCGGCGCGACTGCCGACAACAGCGTCATGATTACTTATGCCGCCGATTCCCATAGCCTTTACGGTGAATTGTACTCAAAACCTGCCGCCGTGCATCCTAAGGGCGCTGTCAGAAAAGTGCATGACTGGGACACGGGAATGTTTCTCGGTGAGATTCCGGAGATACGCAACACATATGCCACTATCGGCAATATGAACGAGCACGGGCTCGCTATCAGCGAGAGCACATGGGGCGGCCGCGAGGAGCTTGTAGACACGACCGGCATCATAGACTACGGTTCGCTTATATATATAACGCTTGAGCGAGCCAAGACCGCCCGCGAGGCAATAAAGGTGATGACTGAACTCGTTGACAAGTACGGATATTACAGCAGCGGCGAGTCTTTTTCAATCGCCGACGGCAAAGAGGCCTGGATCATGGAAATGATAGGCAAGGGGGGCAAGAGCAAAGGTGCCGTATGGGTGGCTCGCCGCATACCCGACGGGATGATTTCCGGACATGCCAACCACGCCCGTATCCACACTTTCCCGCTGAATGACCCTGAGACCCTTTATTCTCCCGATGTCATCTCATTTGCCCGCAGTCAGGGTTATTTTGACGGCAAGGATGAGGATTTTGATTTTTCAAAAGCTTATGCGGTCACCGATTTCGGCGCTTTGCGCGGCTGTGACGCTCGTGTATGGAGCTTTTTCACTCATCATGCTTCAGGGATGGACAAGTATCTTCCATGGATTAACGAGGCCGCTGACCCGATTATGCCGCTTTGGGTGAAACCGGACAAACCTCTGTCGGTGCGCGATATGCAGTGGGCTATGCGCGACCATTTCGAGGATACGCCGTTTGACATGACTCAGGATGTCGGCGCCGGGCCGTTTAAAGTTCCCTACCGCTGGCGTCCGATGAATTTTACAGTCGACAGCATAAACTATGTTCATGAGCGCGCCATCGCGACGCAGCAGACTGCGTTCACATTTGTGGCCCAGTTGCGTGACAGTGTTCCGGCTTCGATGAAAGGCGTGCTTTGGTTTGGCGTGGATGACACGAACACTTGTGTGTATGTGCCGGTCTACAGTTGTGTTACCAAAGTTCCGCGCTGCTATGCTCCGGGCAACGGCGATTTGCTCGCCTTGTCATGGGACGCGGCTTTCTGGGTGCATAATTATGTAGCCAATCAGGCGTATAACCGATATTCGCAGATGATACCCGACATACGCCGTGTGCAGAATGCTCTTGAAGATTCTATCGAGGCTGCCGTGAAGGCCGCCGAGGCGCGCGCGTTATCATTGCCGGAAACCCATCAGCGCATGGAGCTTGCGGCGTTGACCGACTATTGGGCCAATCACTCCACAAGCGAATTCAAGAAGCTTGGCGACTATCTTTTTGTCAAGTTTCTTGATGGAAATATCAAACGCGAGACGGAGCCGGGAGTTTTCCAGCGCACTCCGCAGGGCCATTGCGCGTCGCCTCAGTTCGGAGGTTATGACGAGCGTTATTTCCGCTCGATTGTCAATGATGCCGGTGAGCGTCTTAAAGAAAAAGATATAAATTTTAAATAGAGATGTCACGTTCTGCTGAAGAAATGCCGGGGGTCACGTTGCTTGGCAATACCGCCACACGTTATCCCGACCGGTATGCTCCCGAGGTTCTTGAAACATTTGACAACAAGCATCGGGATAACGAATATCTGGTTACGTTCACATGTCCTGAATTCACGTCGCTGTGTCCTAAGACGGGACAACCCGATTTTGCGAAAATCATCATCAATTATATTCCGAGAGTGAAGATGGTTGAGAGCAAGAGTCTCAAGCTGTATCTGTTCAGTTTCCGCAATCATGGCGATTTCCACGAGGATTGCGTGAATATAATAATGAAAGACCTGGTGAGGCTGATGAATCCGAGGTATCTGGAGGTAATCGGACTGTTTACCCCCAGAGGCGGGATATCCATCTATCCGTTTGCCAATTACGGTGATGACGAACATCAGCAGCTTGTGAAGGAGCGCATGGTTGCCGCTTTCCGTAATGATTTCTGAAAGAGAGTCAATTTCCATAAATAATGCAGAGGGGATGTTTAACGTCCCCTCTGCATTATTGTAGACCGGCTTTATTTTTTTGAAGAATCGCGAAACTCAAATTGACGCGGGGCGCGTTTCGTGTAGAAACTGTGTTTGGAGAAGAGCGTGACAGTCGCGAATGATATGCTTGCAGTCATGAGAACCGGTAGAAACAGAGTATAGGCTCCTGTCATCTCGATAGTCAGGAATATTGCCATCAGCGGAGCTCGGATAGCTCCGGCCATCACTCCCGACATGCCTAAAAACGCGAATTTTCCTGTGGGCAACTCTAATCCGATGGCGAGATTCAATATTTCGGCAAACAGATAACCGGCAAATGCTCCGGCAAATAGAGTGGGAGCGAAGTCTCCGCCGACACCGCCGCTGCTGTTGGTCGACGACGTGGCTAAACATTTGCTGAGCATAACGCCGGCAGCCATAAGAGCTATTATCCATTTGTCATTCCCTTCTCCGGCGAAAAAACTGCCGTTAAGGATTGATGCCGCGTCGCCATTGATGATTTTGCCTATTGTGCCATATCCTTCTCCATATAAAGAAGGAAACAGGAATATGGCGGTCGAGACGATGGCTCCACCGATAAGATTTTTAATCCACGGGTTGCTCATTTTTTTGAAAAATCCCTCCATCTTTTCCATTATATAGGAATAATAGGATGAATATAATCCGCAGAATATGCCGAGACCTATTACAAAGATAAACATCTCGCCTTCGATTGGCGTATAGTGAAAGTAGTCGAGGTCGATAGTGAATCCTGAAAGCGTATAGGCTGTCATCGCCGCAGTTATGCATGAAACTATCAGGGCTATCACCGAGATGGTGGTGAGTTCGAGTTTCAATACTTCAAGCGTGAAAAGCACCCCGCCTATCGGCGCCTTGAATATTCCCGCAATTCCCGCTCCCGCACCACATCCAATCAGTATCATCAGCATTTTTGATGACATCTTGAACCATCGCCCTATATTGCTGCCTATTGCCGCTCCTGTATAAGCGATAGGGTCTTCGGCTCCGGCCGATCCTCCGAAACCGATGGTGATAGAGCTTGCAATGATTGACGAATACATGAGGTTGCCTTTCAGCCTATAGTTGCGCGATGACAAGTCGCGTTGCAGATGGGCGGTTCCGTTGGCTATATGTTCTCGGAGTATGTAACGGGTATATATGCCTGTCAATAAAATTCCGATGACAGGAAATGCGAGCAACTGATAATTCACTCCGGAGATATTGAAGGTGGAGGTGAGCCAGCCGCTTATCAGCATTATTATATGTTTGAGGAGATAGGCTCCCGCCCCGGATAGCAGTCCTACGACAACGGCAAGTATGAGCAGAAACGATTTCTCGGTGAAATGAGCTTCTCTCCATCCTATGACCGCCTGCATGGCAGTGTGATGCAATCGTCTGTTGTCCTCCCTCGTAATCATATGATTCATATAATCATAAAGATAAAACACTGGCGGAAATGAAAAGTTTTGTCAAAAAAAACGGTTATCGTAAAGATTTTTGCTAAATTATTTGTTGTTTTTATAAACAATATTTATATTTGCGGAGTAAATAAAAGCAAAAGGTTAAAGAAATAGTTTATTGGGTGTCATTTTGTTTTTTTTTGGAACAGTTACGATATGAAATAATTAAATATTCTCAAAATTATGACTTTAAAAGGTAGAAAGATTAAGGTAGGATGGCTTGTTGCTTTTGTGATAATGTTTGCCGTCAGTGTTGCAGGTTTGTTTGTAAGCCCTAAAGAAGGATTGTATGATATGCCCAACAACCATCTTTATGCGAATGTTGCGTGGATGATAACCGCGACTATTTTTGTGTTGATGATGACTCCGGGGCTTTCATTTTTTTATGGCGGCATGGTGAGGGTGAAGAATGTTATCTCCACAATGCTTCAGAGTTTTATCGTGATGGGCTTTATCAGTGTCATCTGGGTTATTTTCGGATTCAGTCTCGCTTTTGGAAACGATATCGGTCATGTGATAGGTAATCCGCTTGATTTCCTGATGTTTGACGGTGTGGGGGTTGATAACGTGGTCGAGCGTCAGGAATCCGCTTTATCGGAAATCGGCATTGCAACGACTACAATTCCGTTGGTGCTGTTTGCGTTGTTTCAGATGAAGTTTGCCATTATAACGCCGTCTCTTATCACCGGATCTTTTGCCGAACGTGTGCGTTTTTCTGGCTATCTTCTGTTTATGGTGCTTTGGGTGGTGATTGTCTATTGTCCGCTCGCCCACTGCACATGGCATCCGGAGGGATTGTTCGGAATGATGGAAGTGCATGATTATGCCGGCGGTATTGTGGTTCATGCCGCATCGGGTATCGCTGCATTGGCCGGAGCTTTGTTTCTCGGAAAGCGTGTTCCGTCGGATGAGGCGGCCAAGCCTGCCAATGTGCCTTTCGTGCTTCTCGGCGCGGCGATGTTGTGGCTCGGATGGTTCGGATTCAATGGCGGCAGTTCGCTTGCCGCCGACGGTGTCGCTGTGCTTGCTTTCCTTAACACCAATACTGCTGCCGCTACGGCAATGGTGACCTGGGTAGTTTTTGACGCTCTTCGCGGGCGTAAGCCTTCGGCGATGGGTGCCGCTATCGGGGCAGTGGTAGGACTTGTTGCAATTACGCCTTGCGCCGGCTGGGTCACTGTGGGACAGAGCATATTCATCTCGTTTGTAATCACGATGTGTTGCAATGTCGCAGTATCATGGAAAGGTTATTCCCAGATGCTTGACGATGCGCTCGATGTTTTTCCAACCCACGGTCTTGGAGGAATACTCGGAACTATCGCTACCGGTATTTTCGCTTACGGATTTTTTGCGAAAGGGAATCCGGATATAATATCGCATTCGGAATTTTTCTGGAATCACATCATTGTATTGCTGATAGTATTTGGCTATACATTTGCCATGAGTTACGGACTTTATTGGCTTACCAACAAGATTATCCCGCTGCGTGTGTCACGTCATAATGAAGAGATCGGCCTTGATCTTTCGCAACATGGAGAGGAATATGGCGTAGAGGCCGGTACCGGAATAGCGGAAGATGTGATGTCGGATGCCGAATGGTTCAAAGGAATGGAGCAGAGTTGAGATCTGACGGATTAGTTTCTTAAAAATAAAGGCATGGAAAAAATTCCATGCCTTTTATTTTTATTTTAGAGAGAATCGTAAGAGGGGGAGAATGTGTCTCCTTTAGAGATATCACCGGTAGCAAGCCCTTTTTTCAGCCATCTCATCCGTTGGTCGGAACGTCCGTGATTGAATGATTCAGGGACTGCATAACCTTGAGCCTGTTTTTGTAGATAGTCGTCGCCGATGACTGATGCTGTCGTTATCGCCTCCTCCAGATCGCCGTCCTCAAGAGAGTTGAATATACGGTTTTCGTGATATCCCCATACTCCGGCAAGGAAATCGGCCTGTAGTTCGATACGTACGCTTGTACGGTTGGCCTCTGTCCGGGACTGCCGAGCCATCAGTGAATGCGCTTTGTCAAGCGTGCCCAAAAGGTGTTGCACATGATGTCCTACTTCGTGGGCTATGACATAGGCGTAAGCGAAATCTCCGTCGGCTCCGAGCGTTTGCCGCATCTGACTGAAAAACGACAGGTCGATATATAGTTTTTCATCGGCAGAGCAGTAGAACGGCCCGGTCTGCGCTGTGGCGTTGCCGCAGCCGCCTTGTACCGATCCGGTGTACAGTACGACAGTTGGTGGCCGATAGGTCGCTCAAATATTTCTGAACACTTCAGCCCACACGTCTTCTGTGGATGCGAGAACCTGGCGTGAGAATTCGGCAAGCTCCTCTTCTTGTTGGGTGGGCATGTACGTGCCGGATTCGGAATCGGTCATGAAGCCAGCGCCGCCGTTTAAAACACTCAGAGGATTGCCTCCCATTATCCATGTGAGCAATCCTAAAATAATCAAGCCTCCTATGCCCATGCCTCCCGCTTTCAGGGGAAACGCTCCGCGCCTGCCGCGTCGGTCATCTATGTTGGAGCTTTGGCGACGTCCGTCCAGTCTCATTTGAATGTATATTGAATATTGCTGTTGTATGTTTTCAACGATAAAAAGCCTGTTTTTGTTCTCTGCCTCTTTAAACGGGGTAGATGCAAAAACAGGCTCGATTATGTGTCAGCTGTAAAATTTACTTGTCGTATTCGTTGCCGATTTTTTCCTGAACGGCTGCATCAAGCACAGCTATTGTCGCAAGATTGACAATGTCGCGCACCTGGCTGTCCACGTTGATGAAGTGTACGGGTTTGTTCAATCCCATCTGAATCGGGCCGATTACCTCGCCCACTCCCATTGACAGCAGCATTTTGTAGGCTGTGTTGGCCGAGCTGAGGTTGGGGAAAATAAGGGTGTTGACATCCATGCCTTTGATACGGTTGAAAGGATAGTTGGTGTCACGCATTTCCTTGTTTAGCGCGTAGTCGATCTGCATTTCTCCGTCAACCGGTAATTCGGGATATGTTTCATGCAGTTTCGCAACCACGTTATGCACGATGCGTGATCCGTGGAGTTTATTGCCTCCGAAGTTGGAGTAGGACACAAGCGCCATCACCGGATTATGGGCGAAGTATTCCACCGAGTTGCGGGCAAGGCGGGCGATGTCGAAGAGGGTGTCTTCATCGGGATGACTGTTGATTGAGGTGTCGGCGATGAAGTAGACTCCGCGTTGAGTCTGCAGGATGTGCATGGATGCGAAATGGTTGAAAGAGGGACGTATGCCGATCACGTCTTTTGCGATTTCGGTAGGACGCAGATTGCCGGAGTATGTTCCGGCGAGGAGCGCATCGGCTTCGCCGCTCTCTACGAGCATCATTCCGAAGTAGTTGCGGTCAAACATCAGCTCGAGGGCAGCGTGATATGTCATGCCGTCGCGTTCACGTTTCTTGGTGAACTGTGTCGCGAATTTTGAGCGACGATCAGCTTCACGGTCATGGCGGAGGTTGATGATTTCAATGCCTTCGAGACTGAGGCCAAGACGGTTGGCGCGTTTCTCTATCATCTCTTCGTTGCCGAGCAGGATAGGAATACAGATACCGTCCTGATATGCGTTGACAGCGGCGTGAAGCATGTTGTCGGTATTGGCTTCGGAGAATACCACACGTTTCGGGTTCTGACGGGCGGTTTCGGTCATGCGGCGCATAATCTGGTCGTCGTAGCCCATGAGTTTGCGCAGTTTTTCGTTGTAAGCCTCCCAGTCGACGATAGGACGTGTGGCGACTCCTGATTCCATTGCTCCGCGAGCCACGGCAGGCGCCACGCATGTGATCAATCTCGGGTCAAGGGGTTTCGGCAGAATGTAATCTTTGCCGAAATGAAGGTTACTCATGCCGTAGGCTGCATTCACGACCGAAGGAACCGGTTCTTTGGTAAGAGCCGCGATAGCTTTTACGGCCGCGAGCTTCATTTCCTCGTTGATTGCGGTTGCTCCGCAGTCAAGGGCTCCACGGAATATGTAGGGGAATCCGAGAACATTGTTTATCTGGTTGGGATAGTCGGAGCGTCCGGTGGCGAAAATAAGGTCGGGACGTGAATTCACGGCTGTGTCATATGCGATTTCAGGATCAGGATTGGCAAGGGCGAACACAATCGGGTTCTTTGCCATAGACTGCACCATTTCGGCGGTGACAACATCTTTTACCGACAACCCTAAAAATACGTCGGCATCAACCATGGCTTCTTTAAGGGTGGTTATGTCACGAGAAGTCGCAAATTGAGCTTTTTGAGGATTCAGGTCTGTCCGCTTGGTGCTGATTACTCCTTTTGAGTCACACATTACCACATTTTCCGGCTTTATTCCGAGCGCTATATAGAGTTTTGTACAACTTACAGCTGCGGCACCCGCTCCGTTAACTACCAGGCGTGCATTCTCAATCTTTTTGCCTTGTATTTCAAGTGCGTTAAGAAGGCCGGCTCCTGATATAATGGCGGTTCCATGCTGGTCATCATGCATGACCGGAATGTCGCATTCCTCTTTGAGACGCTGTTCGATTTCAAAACATTCGGGCGCTTTGATGTCTTCGAGGTTTATACCGCCGAATGTCGGGGCGATCGCTTTGACTATTTCGATGAATTTCTTGGGGTCTTTCTCGTTGACTTCGATATCAAAACAATCAAGACCGGCGAAAATCTTGAACAGCAAGGCTTTTCCTTCCATTACGGGTTTCCCGGCGAGCGCGCCTATGTTGCCAAGGCCGAGAACTGCGGTGCCATTGCTGATTACGGCAACGAGATTGCCTTTGTTGGTATATTCGTAAGCGTCCTGCGGTTTCTGTTCTATCTCAAGGCATGGAAATGCTACTCCCGGAGAATATGCAAGAGCCAGGTCTTGTTGAGTTGAATATGGAACCGTGGGCACAACCTCGATCTTGCCCGGTTTTCCCTCGCGATGATATTCGAGGGCCATTTCTTTGGTAACTTTTGACATACTTTTCTTCTGTTATATAGATTGCCTACAAATTTACTAAAAATAATTTAAAATGTAACTGTTAAGTGAATATAAGTTTCAAAATTCTTTTTCGGGCAAGGATTGTTGAATAATTATACGATTGTTTCCAAAGCCATAAACGGCATGATTACAACTGTTGCCATGGTTTCGGGAGGATACGGAGAAGCCTGCAAGAATACGGCGGAACGCCGCTCTTACAGGCTTCTCTAATAAAATGACAATTGGCGTTTATCCGAGTTTCCCGGAATGTCGTTCCCGTATCGCGAGGTTTGACAGCGAGGGGTCAGTCTCGGATTGTTGCCTGCCGGCCAATTATTTTTGTTCGATATACGTCATGCTTATCGAGTAGGGAATTCCATTTAAGTCAGATATGATTGCGGTTATGCGGTTATGGTCATTGAATCGGTAAGAGATATTGTAATTGTAATTGTCGCTTGATGAGTATTCCGGCTCTTCGTGGTCGATATAGTTGTAAGTGAGTTTGGTCGGGAGCTGTGAGGAAGCGTTTCCGAGGTAACCTGCTGTCGCGAATACATATGCGATAGGGCTGTAATGGGCCATTCCTGCAGCGAGTTGCGGTGTGACGACATTGTATGTGTTGCTGTGGGCAAGATTATATTCGTAGGTGTATCTTGAGGTTGACTCGCTGTCGCTTATCACTGAGCTTTTAAGCGAACCGCCGGTATAGGTGTATTTCACTGAGCCGCTCGCTTTGTCTTTGTAATGGCCCTCTTGGTCGACACCCTCGTAATCTCCATGCACATTCATTGACGAGATTCTGCCATGGGCGTTATAGTCTACCGTGACGTGCAGGGTGGTTTTTTCCCAGAAATCCTCGTCGGTTGTCTTGTTGATTTCAAGATAGCTTACGATAAAGCCGTCGGTGTTGAACTGGAAGTTGGTCGCCTGCCATGAGTCTCTGAAGTTATCGTCACTGTATTTTGTCACAATGCGTGCGAGTTTGCGTCCCGTCATGCTTGCCCGCGAGCTTTCATATTCAAATTCATAGGTCGTGCCGTCAAACTCGGCGTCTTTGATTGAACCGTCGGAATTGTAGTTGATTTTAACATTTCCGGCATCGGTGACACGCACCCCGTCGACAACCGACGACGGGATAGGCATATCGACAGGTGTGCCGGTTTCCGGCTCGTCAGTGTCATTGTCGCTGTCGCTTGAGCAGGATGCAAAGAGTCCGAACGCTATTGTCAGAGCCGGATAAATAAGAAATTTTGTTTTCATCTTAATTTGAAATAATATATAAATATTGTGTATTATAGAAATGCTGAGTGTCGGTCGTTCCGGCACCCAGCATTAGCGTATTAATCTGATAGTTTAGAAATTGTATCCGACAGAAATTGCAAAATTGTTGTATTTTGCATCAAAATCTGAATGGCATTTTGTCAATCCGAACTGATACTGAACGCCAACGAAGAATTTTTTGAGGGTATAGCCTGCGCCTACGCCAAGACCCATCTGGAAGCGTTTGCCTTCGATTCCGCCGTCCTCGTAATCTTTGAATGCGTCACCGCCAACTCCAAAGTCAAGATAAGGACCGAAGTTTACCTGAAGCTGAGAAGCTTCTGCGAAGTTGTAGCGATAAGATGCATAGATGGGGATTTCGATGAAGTTGGCTGAGAAATCTTTGGCTCCTTTGCCGGTGTAGAAGATACCGGAATTTACAGAGAAGCTGTTCACGATATTCCAGTCGGCTGAGATGCCTGCGTGGAAGTTTGCCTTTGAATCAGCATCAACGTCGTCTCCGCTCATATCAGCGATGTTAAGTCCTGCGCGAACACCAAGGGTGAATTTCTTTTCAGCGGTTTCGCCATCCCAGAATGATTGTGCTGAAACGCCGAGAGCACATACGGCTGCGATTGCAGCGATAAAAAATTTCTTCATAAGTTTTAGAAATTAATATAGGAAAATAAAAGTGAATTGATTGGTCGGATGTAATTATGGTTAATTGTCTTTTAATTTGTGTTGCAAAAATATAAAAAACATGACAATTTACCCCCCCCCGTTAGTTAATTTATGTTAATATGGTGTATTTTCGAAATCAAGAAGCAGTTGGCGCCAGTTGCCGGAGTCTCTTCGGGTGACAGGTTGGTGGTCTATGTGAGGATTAGATACGGTAAGGCCTATCAGGCGTATAGGATGCGATTTATAGTCGACGAAAGCTATAAGGCTGGCTGCTTCGGACCGTATGATGTCGAATGACGTTAAATTGAAATTGCGGGTGACGCTTCGTGTTATCTGAGTGAAATCATGGAATTTTACTTTCAGGGTCAGAGTCGGTCCGAGAAATTGTTTTCGGGAGAGCCGGCTGAGCAGTTCGTTGGTCAGGTCATCCAGCGCTTCGCTGATCTCGGAATCCATGGAAAGGTCATGGTCGTATGTGCATTCGCAGCCTACCGATTTTCGTATGCGTTCAGTTTCAACGGGTCGGTTGTCTATGCCTCGCGAGAAATCGTAATAAATGTGCCCCGCCTTGCCAAATTCCCTTATAAGGAGGTCGAGAGGCCATGCTCTGAGCTCGGCTCCGTTATGAATGCCTAATGAATGCATCTTTTGAGCGGTTTTAGGCCCGACTCCCCAGAAATATTCTATCGGTATTCGGGCGATGAAATCAAGAGCTTTTGCCGGGTGGATGGTGCAGAGGCCGTCAGGTTTGCGGTAATCGGAAGCGATTTTGGCAAGGAATTTATTGTATGATATTCCTGCGGAAGCTATCAGATTGAGGCGTTCTTTGATTTTCAGTTTTATATCTTTGGCGATATCCACGCCCAAAGATATGCCTGGTTTGTTGACGGTTACATCGAGAAACGCTTCATCAAGGGAAATCGGTTCTATGATATCGGTGTATTCATGGAAAATATCATGAATTTGCGATGATATTTCCTTGTAATGGTTCATGCGTCCGGGCACGAAAATAAGGTTTGGGCAAAGACGTTTGGCTTTTTGTGACGACATAGCAGACTTGACTCCGAATTTCCGGGCCTCATAGCTTGACGCGGCGACCACGCCGCGTTCGTCCGCATGTCCGACTGCGACAGGTTTTCCGCGTAGTTCAGGATTGTCACGTTGCTCGACAGAGGCGTAAAATGCGTCCATATCGATATGTATTATTTTCCGCAGTTTCATTGCGGCGCAAAATTACGCTTTTTGGTTGATAGCCTAAACGCGGCAATTGTTAAAGACGGTGTCGTTTAGGCTATTTAAGATTTTTTTTGAAAAAGTTTTTACATATTTTTTGTCCATGTTTTGCGGAAAAAACTTAATTTTGCGAAAATTATATCCCATTGGATGCGGTTTGTTCATTCGATGAGGTCTAATTTTAGAAAGTGGTATAAACTTGCATTCCTTTGAAATAAAAGTTTTATTGAGAGTCAACGTATTGAAACTATTTAAAGCTTTAATAATTTTTTTCCAATTAACGCCGCGAGGCAGTAACAAACCAGCACTTAATTCAGGTAATCATGGACACCAGCGAAGAAAAGAAACCAAGACGCCCGAGAATCGGGGAAAACCGTATTGCCGCATCGTCAGCAGGCGACGGTTCATTTAGCAATTCCGAACGTACGGCAACGCCGGTTGACGGCGCGCAATCCGACGCTCCACATCGAGAGTATACAGGTTATGACAGACCCTACCAGCCGCGTCCCTATGCGCAGCGTGGATATAACAACGGACGGCCAGGTTATAACAATCAGCAGGGCGGTTACAACAACCGTCAGGGCGGCTATAACCGTTATAATAATCAACAAGGCGGCTATCAGCCGCGTACATATCAGTCGCAGGCTCCTGTAGAGGGGACTGAACCGACTTCTGCAGAATCATCGTCAAGCGATGCTTCCGCTACTGCGGGATATGCTCCTCAGGGCGGCTACAATAACCGTCAGGGCGGCTACAACAATAATCGTTACAACAATAACAACCGTTATAATAATAATCGTCAGGGCGGTTATAACAACAACCGTCAGGGCGGTTACAATAATAATTATCAGCAGGGCGGTTACAACAACCATCAGCAAGGGGGATATAACAACAACCGTCAGGGCGGATATAATAACAATCGTCAGGGCGGCTATAACAATAATCGCCAGCAGGGCGGTTACAACAACCATCAGCAAGGAGGATATAACAACAATCGCCCGGGAGGTTATAACAATCGCCAGCAGGGTGGCAACCGTCCTTACAACAACCGTCAGCAAGGCAATCGTCAGCAGCAGGGATTCCAGCGTCCGGGCAAAAGTTTTGTGCCGAGACCAAAGCGCATTGAATATGAAATGCCGATTCCGGATCCAAATGAGCAGATTCGTCTGAACAAGTTTATGGCAAATGCCGGTATCTGCTCCCGACGTGAGGCCGATGAATTTATTGCTCAGGGTCTTGTAAAAGTCAATGGAGAGGTTGTCACAGAACTTGGAACCAAGATTTCCCACAGCGATGTCGTAGAATATGATGAAAAGGTGGTGACACTGGAAAGCAAATGCTATATCCTTCTTAACAAGCCAAAAGATTGCGTCACTACAAGTGATGACCCTAACGGACGTACAACCGTTATGGATCTTGTCAAAGGCGCATGCAACGAACGCATATATCCGGTAGGCCGTCTTGACCGTAATACTACCGGGGTACTTCTTCTGACCAACGACGGAGATCTTGCATCCAAACTTACTCATCCTAAATATGTGAAGAAAAAAATCTATCATGTATGGACTGATAAGGATATCACCGAGGATGATATGCAGGCAATAGCCGACGGTATCGAGCTTGAAGACGGACCTATCCATGCTGACGCGATAAGCTATGCTACCGAGACCGACCGTAATCAGGCAGGTATTGAGATTCATTCGGGCCGCAACCGCATCGTGAGACGTATATTCGAGAGCCTTGGTTATCATGTGACCAAGCTTGACCGAGTATATTTTGCCGGACTTACCAAAAAGAACCTGCCTCGCGGCAGATGGCGTTACCTTACTCAGGAAGAAGTCAACTTCTTGAAGATGGGGTCTTTTGAATAAATATAGTATTGAAATGAAACGAACTAAGATAAAGGATTTGTTCACATCGCCGGAACTTCTTGGCAAGGAGGTTTGCGTGATGGGGTGGGTGCGTACCCGCCGTGGCAACAAGCACGTGCAGTTTGTAGCCTTGAATGACGGATCTTCCGTCAAGAATGTTCAGATTGTGTTTGACCTGGAAAAATTTTCTGAAGATGACCTTAAAGCGATAACCACCGGTTCGTCACTGAAAGTTGACGGTGTTTTGGTTGAATCAATGGGCAAGGGTCAGTCGGTTGAGGTTCAGGCTGAAAAACTTGAAATTTTCGGAACCGCCGACCCTAATCTCTATCCGTTGCAAAAGAAAGGCCATACTTTGGAGTTTCTTCGTGAAAAGGCTCATCTTCGCCCCCGTACCAATACTTTCGGAGCCATATTGCGTGTGCGCAGCGCATTGGCATTCGCCATTCATAAATTCTTTCAGGAGAGAGGTTATTTCTATCTGAATACGCCTCTTATTACCGCGAGCGATTGTGAAGGCGCCGGCGCCATGTTTCAGGTGACTACCCTTGACCTTAACAATCTTCCTAAAATGGAGGATGGCAAGGTCGATTTTTCCGCTGATTTCTTTGGTAAGCCGACGGCGCTGACTGTATCCGGGCAGCTTGAAGGCGAACTTGGCGCCACTGCTCTTGGAGCGATTTATACTTTCGGCCCTACATTCCGTGCTGAAAACTCCAACACTCCGCGTCACTTGTCGGAATTCTGGATGATTGAGCCTGAAGTGGCATTTTTCGATATTGTTGACAACATGGATCTTGCAGAGGAGTTTATCAAGTATTGTATTCGTTACGCTCTTGACAATTGTCCCGATGATATCGCATTCCTTGCCGAACATTATGATCCGGAACTTGTAGACCGGCTTAAATTTGTCGTTGACAATGAATTCGTGCGTCTGACATATACGGAAGGTGTGAAAATTCTTGAAGAATCGCATCATAAGTTTGAGTTCCCGGTTTATTGGGGCGCTGACTTGCAGAGCGAGCATGAACGTTTCCTTGTTGAGGAGCATTTCAAGAAGCCGGTGATTCTTACAGACTATCCTAAAGAAATCAAAGCATTCTACATGAAACTCAATGAGGACGGAAAGACAGTACGTGCCATGGATGTTCTTTTCCCGAAAATCGGAGAGATTATTGGAGGGTCGGAGCGTGAGGAAAGCTATGAAAAGCTTGAAAAACGTATCGTGGAGCTTGGCATCCCGATGAAAGACATGTGGTGGTATCTCGATACACGCCGTTTCGGAACTGTGCCTCATGCCGGATTCGGTCTCGGGTTTGAGCGTCTGGTGCTGTTTGTTACCGGAATGACCAATATCCGTGACGTTATTCCGTTCCCGCGTACTCCGAATAATGCGGAATTTTAAGAATCGAATCCCTATTCGACACTATATGACAAGCGCCGGCCAGCACACCGGCGCTTGTCGTTTTATTATATGTATGGATGGAAATGATGGCCGGTCGTACAATAAAAGGGAGAATATTTGGTTATACCAATATATATTGTTTTTTTCTGACGATGACAATCAAGCATTATTACATATCTTTGGTATTGGTATTGGCCGGATATGCCGGAGCGATGGCTCAAAGCAAAAATGAGTTCAATCCGGTGCAGACCGGCGTGACATCTCTTTCTATCGCTCCTGACGCGCGTGGAGCGGCAATGGGCGACCTGGGTGCTGCTACTGATCCGGATGTTAATTCACAGTTTTGGAATCCGTCAAAATATGCGTTCGCATATAGCGGAGGCGGCGTTTCTCTCAGTTATACTCCCTGGTTGCGGAAAATAGTCAATGACATCTTTCTTGCCAATCTTTCCGGTTACTGGAAGCTTGGACAGGATGATAATCAGGCTGTAAGCGCCTCATTGCGTTATTTCTCATTGGGGGAGGTCGCAATGTCAGGCGACCAGGGGGGACAGTCGATAAATCCATATGAAATGTCGGTCGATGTGGGTTATTCTCGCAAGCTTTCGGAAAAGTTTTCTATGGGAGTAGTGTTGCGATATATTTATTCGGCCCTTGGATTCTCGCCATCAAACTCAGGCGACCAGATGTCGGGAGCGTCTGCCTTTTCAGCCGACCTTTCAGGTTATTATACTACCTACCCTATTATCGGGCGTAATGAGTGTCAGTGGTCATGGGGGTGGAATATATCGAATATCGGTTCAAAAGTCAGCTATAATGACGTCGAAAGCCCCGCTTTTCTTCCTACCAACTTGAGAATAGGGACCACTTTCATGTTTCCGCTTGCCGATTACCATAATCTGGCCCTGTCGCTTGACCTTAATAAGCTGCTTGTTCCGACGAAACCCCGCCAGAGCGATTATGCCGACACTCCTGAAGGGCAGCAGGAATATCTTGATGCTGAAGAAGAGTGGGAAAATATGTCGCCTATTACCGGTATTTTCAAGTCTTTCAGCGATGCTCCGGGTGGATTCAAAGAGGAGTTGCGAGAGATAACGTGGTCGTTTGGAGCTGAATACAGCTATAACCAGCAATTTTTCTTGCGTGCCGGATATTATTATGAAAATGAGTTCAAGGGCGGACGTAAATACTTCGGTCTCGGAGCCGGATTTTCGTTAAATGTGTTGCGTCTTGACGCTTCTTATATGATGGCTACCGCTCAGACATCCCCGTTGGATCAGACTCTGCGTTTCACTCTGTCGTTCGACATGGATGGAATCAGAGAAATGTTTGGCCGGAGATAATCTTTATTGCCTTGTCTGACGTTTTAACAGAAGAAATTCAGCAATTGTTATGGAAATAAATTCGATAAGGGTCGGCAACGGATTTGACGTGCACCGGCTTGTGGAAGAGCGTGAATTATGGCTTGGCGGTGTTAAGGTGCCATATCATTTGGGGCTTTTGGGACATAGTGACGCAGATGTGGCTCTGCATGCTTTGAGCGATGCGTTGCTTGGCGCGGCTGCTTTGCGTGACATAGGTTATCATTTCCCTGATACTGACCCGCGTTTCAAGGGGGCTGATTCTCGTATGCTTTTACGTCGAGTAAGAGAAATTCTTGAAGAAAAAGGATATTCTGTTGGAAACGTGGACTTAACAATCATGGCGCAGGCTCCGAAGCTATTGGGGCATATTCCGGTAATGAGAGAGCGTATCGCCGCTGACCTTAAAATTGATATTGACGCAGTTTCGGTAAAAGCGACGACAACCGAGAAGTTGGGGTTCACGGGACGTGGTGAAGGTATTGCCGCTATGGCTACCGCTCTGATATATAAGCGATGAAACGTGTTGCTGTTATCTCCATAGTGTTGTGTTTCGTCGCGATTGTGCGTGTGCAGGCGCAGACGGTGGAACTTATAAAATACGGCGATTTTGAAAATTGGGCGACCCGTAATATCAGGGAGTCAAAGGTAATCGGCGGACAACTCAAACAGGTTTATGAGATAGCTCCGAATGCCGTGATAAACGAGACTGCCCCTTATGAGAATATGGGCGGTTCGCCGTGGGCTACTTCCAATGTGTATGCCAATGTGATGGGGGTTGTGAAAACGAGTAACACTGTATATCCTGACAGGAATCCGGCCGGCGGCCGATGTTGCAAGATGATGACCGAGATTGAGACTGTTAAAGTTCTTGGGTTGCTTAATCTTAAGGTGCTTGTGGCCGGTTCGATTTATCTCGGGCATAATCTTGAGCCGATACGGAATACGAGCAACCCATACTCTAAAATGGAGATGGGCATTCCATTTACAAAACGGCCCAAATATCTAAGATATGATTATCGGGTGTTGATTCCTGACGGAGCGCAGAGAATACGCGCGACGGGCGCCTCTACAAAAAATCTGCCCGGACGGGATTTTGCGGAAGTTTACATTATTCTGCAACGTCGATGGGAAGACGAAAACGGAAATATATATGCGAAACGGGTAGGGACCGGGCGAGAACGTTTTTCTACAACAATTCCATGGGTGTGCGGGCATAATCTTGAAGTGTTGTATGGCGACATAACAAAACATGGGTCGTATGAGAATTTTATGGGTCTTATTCCTGAAAGCCGGTCATACTATGCCAGAAACTCAAAAGGCAAGATGGTTCCGGTCAAGGAAGTGGGTTGGGATGACGCCTCGGCAACTCCTACGCATATGCTTGTCATGGCTTCTTCAGGATGTGGAGTCGCTTATGAAGGCACTCCAGGAATGACGTTGTGGATTGACAATATATCGCTTGTGTATTAAAATTGTAGCGGCAAGTTTCGGCTATAATGAAAAAAAACACTATATTTGCACGCTGAAATGACGTGCAATTACATTTAATAACTTAATATCATATCACTAACAACACATGCAAAGCAAAGGTACTACCGGAAGTGTAATCTCCGGTGTGATAGCAATCTTCTTGGTGCTCGTGTGTCTGTTTTATCTCTCGTTCAGCTGGGTGACAAGCCGTTACGAGAAGAAAGCAGAGGCTTATGCATTGGTTGTCGCTAATGGCGACGCCAATACTGACACTTACCAGAAAGCTTACAAAAATTACATCGATTCAATCGGTAAAGAGGAAGTTTATCCCGTATTTGGCTACACCTTCAACCAGGTTCAGAAGATGGGCGTAGGTCTTGGTCTTGACCTTAAGGGAGGTATGAACGTGATTTTGCAGGTTTCGGTTCCCGATATCTTGCGTTCAATGGCTAATGCCGAAGATAATAAAACTTTCAATCGCGTACTTGCAGCAACCGACTCTGTGGTTAAGAAGACAAAGACAAGCGATTATGTCGCAGCGTTTTTTAAAGAATATCAGCGTATAGATCCTACCGCCGATATGGCTGTGGTATTCAAAAATATCGCAAAACGCGGTGAAGACCGCGCGCAGGTTGAAGCTCAGGTTAAGCAGGAGGTGAAAGACCGTGTGTCAAGTTCCACCAATGTGCTTCGTAACCGTATCGACCAGTTTGGTGTGGTTGCCCCGAATATTCAGGAACTTGAAAAAGACGGCCAGATTCTTCTTGAACTTCCGGGTGTGAAGGAACATGACCGTGTGCGTGAGCTCCTTAAGGCTTCGGCCAATCTGGAGTTCTATGAAGTCTATACTCTTGACGAAATCCAGCAGCAGCTTATGGCGCTTGAAAATGCTCTGCGCGGGGATTCTGCCGGTGTTGCCAAAACTTTCTTCGGATATTTTGACGGCAGCGGTTATTCCGGCAGTCCGGTAATCGGTATGGCTACTCAGCGTCATCGTGAGGTTATTGATTCTATCCTCGGCACTGCTACCGCAGCCCGCATACTTCCGTCCAACCTTAAACTCCGTTGGGAGGTTAAGCCTCAGGAGGTTCAATATACCGATACTGCTACCAACGCTGTCCGTAAAGCTGAACTTTACACTTTGATAGCGTTGAAATCAAACAACGGCAAGCCGGCTCTTGCCGGAGATGTTGTAGTTTCTGCAACAAGCGACTTTGACAACATGCAGGGTAATTATGTGTCCATGGACATGAACAGCGAGGGTGCCAAAGCATGGGCGCGCGTCACTCAGAACAACCTCGGCAAGCCGGTAGCTATCGTGCTTGACGAACATGTATATTCTTATCCGCGCATCAACAGCGTTATCGAAGGCGGCCGTTCTCAAATCACCGGTAACTTCTCGGTTGAGGATGCAAAAGACTTGGCCAACGTGCTTAAGTCAGGTAAGATGGCTGCTAAAGTTGATATTGTGAGCGATACCGTTATCGGTCCGTCGCTTGGTAAGCAGGCCATCCACGATGGATTCCTGTCATTTATCATCGCTCTCGTGCTTCTTATGATTTTCATGATGGCTGTGTATGGATTTATTCCGGGTCTTATAGCCAACATGGGACTTGTATGTAACCTGTTCTTTACAATGGGTATTCTTGCCTCATTCCAGGCCGTGCTTACCCTTTCCGGTATCGCCGGTATTGTGCTTGCTCTCGGTATGGCGGTCGATGCCAACGTGCTTATTTTTGAGCGTACCAAAGAAGAGCTTCGTGCAGGAAAGAATATCCATCAGGCGATTGCCGACGGTTATAGCAATGCTTTCTCTGCGATTTTCGACTCCAACTTGACTTCAATCATTACTGCGGTAATTCTGCTTCTTTATGGAACAGGCCCGATTAAGGGATTTGCGACGACGCTTATCATCGGTATCGTATGTTCGTTCTTTACTGCCGTATTCTTGACTCGTCTTGTGTTTATCGCTTTTGGAAAGACCAAACCGTTCCTCAATCTGACTTTCACAACTAAACTTGCCGGACACATGTTCCAGAACGCTAAGTTTGATTTCCTTAGCAAGCGTAAAGTTGCATTCGGTGTTTGCGGTCTGTTTGTTGCGATTGTGGTTGTGTCGCTCTTCGCTCGCGGAATGAACCAGGGTATCGACTTCTCCGGAGGACGTAACTATATTGTTCAGTTTGACCATCCGGTAAAGACTGCAGAGCTTCAGAGCAAGCTTGCTCCGATGTTTCCCAACTCTTCTTTGTCGGTCATCACTATTGACAATGACACAAAGGTGCGTATCTCTACCAACTATAAGATTAATGAGGAGACTGACGGCGTAGACGCTGAAATTACAAAAATTCTTTATGACGGTCTCAATAGCGAACTTGGAGGCATGTCTCTCGAGGATTTCTCTACAACCAACGAAAATGTCGGCATCCAGAGCTCTCAGAAAGTAGGGCCTACTATTGCCGCCGATATGAAAAAGGACGCTTATGTTGCGGTTATCCTTTCGTTGATTGCGATGTTCCTTTACATCTTGATTCGTTTCCATAATGTAGCCTTCTCTGTTGGCGCATTGGCTGCTGTAGCTTTCACCGCATTCACGATTATCGGATTCTATTCGCTCTTCTGGGGCATACTTCCGTTCTCGATGGAGATTGACCAATCGTTTATCGCTGCTATCCTGACTGTTATCGGTTATCAGATTAACGATACCGTGGTGGTCTTTGACCGTGTGCGTGAAAATATTCAGCTTAATCCAAAGATGAACTTTTACAACACAGTCAATCAGTCAATCAACAGCACTTTGGGACGTACAATCATGACTTCTGCGTCTACGTTGCTTGTGCTTCTGTGTATCTTCATCCTTGGCGGTGAATCAATCCGCAGCTTCACATTCGCAATGCTCTTCGGTGTGATTACCGGTACGCTTTCGACTATATTTGTCGCAGCTCCGGTGGCTTATCTTACCGACAAGCGCAGAGCTGTCAAGAAATAATAGGCCACATCAGGTTAAAAAAGAAAGAAGCGATTCTTATATTGGAATCGCTTCTTTCTTTTTATGTTTAGATATTGTGGTTATCGTGATTTTCTGAGCGATTGTCCTAACAGGAAGGCGGAAACTTTCACCCATTTACTCTCAGGATGGCGGAGGAGATACCGGTAAAACAGCCAGGGAATATATATGCCGCTAAAAAGCGACATTAACGTGTGACACCACCAAGGAAGTGAGATGAAATGGGCGAGAACTTGCTGCGACATGACGTTGCAATACCAAGAGAGTAGAAAAATCATATAGTTGGCACTGATAAGATGGTCGATAAAGCTGAGGTTGTGGCGTTCCATCATTTTTGCAATCGATATCCACATCATTATTCCAATGAGTGAACAGAGCATGATGAATGGCGTGTTTTCAGTTAAAAAGAAGAGCGCGGTCCACATGAATGAGATGGCCGTAAGAAACATAACGGATGTCCAGGGAATAAATCGGTCGATGTTCTTTGAGAATCGACAATAAGCGGCTCCTGCAGCGAAATAGATTCCAAGTCTTGCCGCTTCGTTAAGTGAGAAGATATCGCTGAACTCGAATGGCATAAAAGGCAAAACAATGAAAAGCAGGACAATCAATGAATACAGGACAATGTCATTGACATGTTTCCGCTCTCCTAACGTTATGATTGCGTAATTGAATATGAGCAGAACGAAGCTGGCTTGGAGAAACCAAAAGAACGGTATCACCAGATGTCCGTTATAGATAAATGCATTGCAGAAGGAGCCGAAAGAGAATGTCATTTCATCATCGGCTATTCCCGACATGATGGAGCGGGGGATAAACGTTACGAGAGTGAGTGTGATGAACGGGACGAGCAATCGTTTTATTTTTGATTTTGTGAATCGTGCGATACTCGGATTATGTATAGGCGCCCTTAGCTTTGTGGTATATATCATCAGAAATCCCGAGACAAACATGAATAACGGCATTCTGAAACTATACATCATCCGATACATGAGAAGGCTTCGCCCCATGTTTCCATCAGGATATTCATGAAACGAATGGCCTAACACTACAAGTATTATGCCGATGACTTGCAGATAAGCGATAAATTTCAGAAATGGCTGTTTGCGGGAAGGCGTTGTCATGATATTGCAAAAATAATGATTTTGCAGTGAGATTCGATAAGATTTTTGTAGTTTGGCTTTTTCTGAGTAATTTTGTTGTTATGGAAGAAAAGGATAAAAGACCCTTGATAGGGATGACGTTCGATGATTTTGCCGCTGTCGCCGAAGAATGCGGATTGCCTCGTTTTGCAGCCAAGCAGATTGCCGATTGGATTTACGTCAAGCGAGTGACGACAATAGATGCAATGACCAATCTGTCGCTGAAAGGACGGCAGGCATTGTCTTCCCGTTATCGTGTAGGTGTGACTGCCCCTAAAGAGGCTGCCTGTTCAAAAGACGGGACTATCAAATATCTTTTTGATGGAAGAGGCGGCCGTGATATCGAGGCGGTTTATATTCCTGACCGTGACAGGGCGACTTTGTGCGTGTCATCTCAGGCGGGATGTCGTATGGGGTGCCGTTTCTGTATGACCGGCCGTCAGGGTTTCCACGGAAATCTCGATTCCTATGATATCCTTAACCAGATTCTTGCCATTCCGGAAAGCCGGTCTCTGACAAATATCGTGTTCATGGGCATGGGCGAACCTATGGATAATCCTTTGGCGGTAATGAAGGCGATTGAGATTCTTACGGCTCCATGGGGGCTTGCGTGGAGTCCCAAGCGCATCACTGTTTCGTCGATAGGGAAACTTGACACGTTGAGGCAGTTGCTTGATCAGACAAAAGTACATGTCGCGATAAGCGTTCATTCTCCGATTTCGTCTCAGCGTGAATCGCTGATGCCGGTAGAACGGGCTTATCCGGTGAAAGATGTCGTTGAACTGCTTAAAGGTTACGATTTTTCCAAGCAACGCCGTCTTTCGGTTGAATATATAATGTGGCGTGGTGTTAACGACAATCTCCGCTTCGCCCAGTCTCTTGCCCGATTGCTGAAAGGGCTTGACTGTCGCGTGAATCTGATACGGTTCCATGCTATTCCCGACACTCCGTTGGAAACTTCCGATGATGAAACAATGGCGGCTTTCCGCGACCGTCTTAATGAACTTGGAATCACAGCGACAATACGTACATCGCGCGGTGAGGATATTGCTGCCGCATGCGGCATGCTTGCTGGAAAAAACAATCATGCGCAATCATGAATATACAGCATATAAAAATCTGTAATTTCAAGAATATCGCGGATGCCAGTCTTGATTTTTCTCCAAAAGTCAATTGTTTTCTTGGTAACAACGGCATGGGGAAAAGCAATCTTCTCGATGCCATATATTACATGAGTTTCTGTAAAAGCTTTTCCGGCATGACAGATACGATGCTCATCAGGCGTGGAGAAGATTTTTCGATGATTGATGCCGGATATCTTCGCCGAGGAATGCAAGAGCAGTTGCAGTTTGGCATAAGTCGCGGTCACCGGAAAAGCTTGAAACGCGGAGGAAAACCTTACCAAAGGCTGTCGCAGCACATAGGCGCGTTTCCGCTGGTGCTTTCTTCTCCTCATGATATCGATTTGATAAGAGG
>CAZYXN010000021.1:0-29158 GCA_964651105.1 uncultured Muribaculum sp.
GAAATAAAATAACTCCGTAGGCTCATAAAAACGGCTTTAAAAGCGGCATTTCACACTTTTTGCAAGAAACTTGCATAAAAATTCATGTTTTTATGCTTGTTTCTTGTATTTTGTTAGTAAATTTGCCATTCCAAAAATAATCCGACGGAATTATGAATAAACGCCAGATACGCCTTTTGGCAATTCTTGAGATATTAAACAACAACAGTATCGGAAGCCAGGAAGAATTGTCGCGACTGCTTGCAGCCCGTGGATTCTTTGTGACACAAGCCACGCTTTCCCGAGACCTGAAAGCTTTAAAGACCACTAAAGTAGTGTCCTCACTCGGCGGATACCGATACATCGTGACAAAGCCCGGAGAGGTGCCGGAAGATGAAATCTACGAAACGGTCCCGACCACGGCGCAAGCAGGCACCCACCGCAATGTGGAGTCGATGAGATTCACCGGCAATCTGCTCGTCTTCAGAACTCCGTTCGGATATGCCAGCGGCCTCGCCTATGATTTGGACCAGCTTGTCACTCCTTATATATTAGGAACAATCGCAGGCGCCGACACTGTCATGGTGGCAATCGCTGAAGACGCGTCCCGCGAAGAGATAATCGACTTCTTCCGAAGCTTTGTTCCGGAGCGTGTCCTCGCAAGCGCCCGCAAGCAAATCGGGAAACAGAGCACATACTGATAACACAATTTATACAAGCATATAAAAACGATGGCAGACATATCAAACATAGAGGTGACAGTCGCCTCAGATGAACACATCAAATATGTTGACGAAATTCTCGACACAATCAACCGCGCGGCTAAAGTGCGCGGCACGGGAATCGCAAAAAGGTCACCGGAATATGTGAAGCAGAAAATGCTTGAACGCAAAGCAGTGATTGCTATTTGCGACGGTGAATTTGCAGGATTCAGTTATATAGAATCCTGGAGCAACAAAGAGTTTGTCGCCAATTCCGGCCTTATTGTCGCTGACAAATTCCGTGGACTGGGACTGGCTACACGTATAAAGCGACGCATATTCGAACTGTCTCGGGAAATGTTTCCCGACGCCAAAATATTCTCGCTGACAACGGGAGCGGCCGTCATGAAAATGAACCATGACCTCGGCTACCGTCCTGTCACATTCGACCAACTCACCACCGACGCGGCCTTCTGGCACGGATGTGAAAGCTGCGTCAACTTTGACATCCTGCAACGCAACGGCGGCCACAAATGCCTTTGCACAGGATTGCTGTATGACCCGGCAGAACACGATAACAACAATTGAAAACAAACAATAAAACATATACCCCAATGAAAGAAAACAACAAGAAAGTGGTTCTCGCCTTCAGCGGCGGCCTCGACACTTCATTCGCCGTCAAATATCTCTCAGAGGATTGCGGCTACGAAGTTTACACCGCTATCGCAAATACAGGAGGGTTTTCACCCGCCGAGCTAAAAGCCATTGAAAAAAGAGCTCTTGACCTTGGCGCCAAAGCCCATGCCACTCTTGACATCACCAAAGAGTATTACGAGAAAAGCATCAAATACATGATATTCGGCAATGTGCTGCGCAACGGCACTTATCCGATATCGGTAAGCTCGGAACGCATATTCCAGGCAATAGCCATCATTGAATACGCCAAGTCGATAGGCGCCCATTATGTGGCTCATGGAAGCACAAGCGCAGGTAATGACCAGGTGCGTTTCGACATCACATTCCAGATTCTCGCTCCGGAGATTGAAATCATCACTCCTACCCGCGATATGAACCTCACCCGTGAATATGAAATAAACTATCTCAAGGAACATGGTTATGTCGCCGATTTCAAAAAACTCGAATACTCTATCAACAAAGGCCTGTGGGGAACATCGGTAGGAGGCAAGGAGACTCTTCACAGCAATCAGACATTGCCGGAGGAAGCCTACCCAACCCATATGACAGCTGTTGCCGACAGCACAATGACAATCGATTTTACCGAAGGTGAAATTTCAGCCGTGAACGGCGAGCATTTCTCCGACAAAGTAAAGGCTATCCAAAAGATTGAAGAGATAGTGGCCCCCTATGCTCTCGGCCGTGACATGCACATCGGCGACACTATTATCGGCATAAAAGGACGTGTAGGTTTTGAGGCCGGAGCTCCGATGGTCATCATCGCCGCCCACAAAATGCTTGAGAAACATACACTCACCAAATGGCAACAATATTGGAAAGACCAGCTCGGCAACTGGTATGGAATGTTCCTGCATGAAGCTCAATATCTTGAGCCGGTAATGCGCGATATTGAGAAATTCCTTGAATCATCGCAACGCAATGTCACCGGACGTGTGATAATCGACTTAAAGCCTTACCGCTTCATAACCGTAGGCGTGGAGAGCGACTTCGACCTGATGAAGACCGACTTCGGCGAATACGGAGAGTTGAGCAAAGGGTGGACTGCCGATGACGTGAAAGGATTCACCAAAATCCTGGGCAATCAGATGAAGATATATTACTCCGTACAAAACCGTAACAACAAAGAACGCGAAGCATGATCAAAGCCGGAATAATAGGAGGCGCCGGGTACACGGCAGGCGAACTGCTGAGGCTGCTCATAAATCATCCTGATGTAGAAATCAAATGGGTGCATAGTTCAAGCAATGCCGGAAACAATGTTTCCGACGTGCATCAGGGACTCATAGGAGAGACTGACCTTAAGTTCACTTCCGAAATTGATTTCAACAATATAGATGTTATGTTTTGCTGCACACCCCATGGCGAAACAAAAAAATTCATGGAGAGTCATCAGGTGCCGGAAGAACTGCGCATCATAGATCTCTCAACCGACTATCGCATCAATGACGACACCCATGATTTCGTATACGGATTGCCAGAACTCAACCGCAAGCAGATTGTGCGCGGAGCCCGGCACATAGCCAATCCCGGATGTTTCGCGACCGCGATTCAGCTCGCTCTGCTGCCGCTTGCCAAAAATCTGCTTCTGAACAGCACTATCCATGTCACCGCAATCACTGGTTCGACGGGCGCCGGAGTGAAACCATCGGCGACAAGCCATTTTTCATGGCGCAATAACAACGTGTCGATTTATAAGCCGTTCAAGCATCAGCATCTCGCCGAAATACGTCAGTCGCTCACACAACTGCAAAACAGTTTCAAGGCCGATATCGACTTCATTCCCGTGAGAGGATGTTTCGCCCGTGGAATCATGGCGATCACATATCTTGACTGTCCCGTGTCGATTGAAGAGATACGCAAGCTGTATGAAGACTACTATTCCGATCACAATTTCACCTTTATTACCGACAAGGCTCCCGATTTGAAGGATGTAGTCAATACCAACAAATGCATTCTGCATCTTGAAAAGGTCGACGGAAAACTGCTTATAACATCTGTCATCGACAATCTCGTCAAAGGCGCGTCGGGACAGGCGGTACACAATATGAATCTGCTCTTCGGGCTGCATGAACGCGTCGGACTGCAACTGAAGCCTTCGGCATTCTAACAATTTCAATCCACAACAATGAATCTATTTGACGTATATCCACTTTTTGACATAGAGATAGACCGAGGCAAAGGTTGTCACGTATATGACAATCACGGAACCGAATATCTCGACCTCTACGGAGGGCATGCCGTAATTTCCGTAGGACATTGCCATCCGGAAATAGTAAAAGCTATTGACGAGCAGGCATCAAAACTGATGTTCTACTCCAATTCGGTCATAAATCCGCTCCAGCAGAAGCTTGCCGACAAACTCGGGAAAGCATCCAGATATAATGATTATCAGCTGTTTCTGGTCAACTCCGGAGCCGAAGCCAATGAAAACGCGCTGAAACTCGCTTCATTCCACACCGGCAAGTCGCGGGTAATCGCATACGGAAAATCATTTCACGGCCGTACATCGGCTGCTGTCGAAGTGACCGACAATCCCAAAATAGTGTCACCGATAAATGACAACGGACATGTCACTTTCCTGCCGCTCAATGACATTGACGCGACTATCAATGAATTGAAAAAAGGTGATGTCTGTGCTGTAATAATCGAAGGAATTCAGGGCGTAGGCGGTATCCGCATCCCTTCCGACGGCTTTTTAAGAGTGTTACGCGAAGTGTGCGACCAATATGGAGCAGTCCTTATACTTGATGAAATTCAATCAGGCTACGGACGTTCAGGCAAGTTCTTTGCCCACCAGTATTCCGGCATCCGACCCGACATCATAACAGTGGCGAAAGGTATCGCCAACGGATTCCCCATGGGAGCAGTTCTGATAAACCCTAAATTCACTCCTGAATACGGACAGCTCGGCACCACATTCGGAGGCAATCATCTCGCATGCGCGACAGCAATCGCCGTGCTTGATATTTTTGAAAAAGAGGGATTGGTAGAAAATGCTGCCGTCGTCGGCTCCTATCTGCTTAACGAGCTTAAAGTGTTGCCAGGCATAAAAGAGGTTCGTGGACGCGGTCTCATGATTGGTATCGAACTTGATTTCCCGGCCAAAGAATTGCGTCGCAGGCTTATATTTGAAGAGCATGTGTTCACCGGAGCCGCAGGAACTAATATAGTCAGACTTCTGCCTCCGCTCAGCCTTACCATGGAGGAAGCCGAAAAATTCCTGATCAGTTTCAAACGACTACTAAACATCGCCTGACAATGAAAATAGCAGTTATCGGAGGCGGCAATATGGGATCGGCGATTGTACGAGGACTAGTCGCCGGAGGAAAATTCTCCGCTGCCGACATATCGGTCAGCTCTCCGCGACAAAGCACTCTCGACACTCTTTCAGCATATTGCCCTGGGATCAACGTTTCAACCGACAACCGTTCGGTGATAAAAGGCGCCGATTATATAATCCTCGCCGTAAAGCCATGGATTCTTCCGACAGTGCTGGACGAGATAGCTCCTGCGATAGCATTTCGCGAACAAGCCCTGGTATCGCTTGCGGCAGGAATCTCTATTTCCGATATCGGCGACATGCTGCACCGATATTCTTCCGACCGTTCAATATTCCGGGCCATACCCAATACTGCGATGTCGGTAGGGGCAAGCATGACTTTCATCTGCCACGACAATGTTTCTGACAAACAGATTGAGGAGATTGTCGCATTGTTCAATCAGCTCGGTTCCACCGCAGTGATTGAAGAACGTCTTATAGGCGCGGCCACGGCTCTTTGCTCGTGTGGCATCGCCTACGTTATGCGTTATATCCGCGCGGCAGTTGAAGGCGGCGTGGAACTCGGATTTTATCCCGGAAAAGCCCAGGAATATATGCTCGCGACAATGAAAGGGGCCATCAAGCTTCTGGAAACCTCGGGCAACAATCCCGAATGCGAAATCGATAAAGTGACAACTCCTGGAGGCATCACGATAAAAGGACTTAACGCAATGGAGCGTGCAGGATTCACCTCAGCGGTAATAGAAGGGCTGAAAGCATCATCCAAATAAAATTCTCAAAGATATATATGTCGGTCAATAAAGTTATTCTCATAGGCAATGTAGGGCAAGACCCGGAAATCAGGTATGTCGACACACGCCCGGTAGCATCGTTTTCTCTTGCGACCACTGACCGCGCCTATACCACGGCGTCGGGAGTGCAGATTCCCGAACGCACCGAATGGCATCGCATCGTGATGTGGGACAAGTCAGCGGAAATTGCAGAGAAATATATACGCAAAGGCACCAAACTGTATGTTGAAGGGAAACTCCGCACCCGCACATGGGAAGACCGCAACACCATCAAGCATACGGTGACCGAGATATATGTAGAGAATTTTGACATTGTATCACGTAACACCAACAACGAGCGATGAAATATTTCGTTTCAGCAGGAGAAGCATCAGGCGACATTCATGCGGCGCGGTTAATACGCGCTCTTGTCGTCCGCGATAAGAATGCCCGGATATCATTCCTCGGCGGCGACCTGATGGCGGCCGAAGCCGGTTGCCAACCGGAAATACATTATCGTGAGATGGCCTTCATGGGCTTCAGCGAAGTGCTGCGCCATCTGCCACAGGTGCTCTCCAATCTGAAACGCGCCAAGGCGGCTATCGCGTCATTCAAGCCCGACGCGCTGATTCTTGTCGATTATCCGAGTTTTAATCTGCGTCTGGCCGAATATGCTTATTCTTTGGGAATTCCGGTATTCTATTATATTTCGCCCAAGGTATGGGCATGGAAGGAACACCGAGTGAAAGCTATCCGCAAATATGTACGCCAGGTTTATTGCATTCTGCCGTTTGAGACAGATTTCTATGCTCGCCACCACATGACAGTGGAATATGTCGGAAATCCGTCGGTCGAAGAGGTCGACCACAAGCTTTCCTCCATAATGTCACGCGAGGAGTTTCTCAAAAAGAATAATCTTCCCGACCGGCCGATTATAGCCTTGGTTCCGGGAAGCCGCCGCTCGGAAATCAAGAACAATCTTATGATTATGGAAGCCGCTGCCCAAAGGTTTCCTGAATATCAGCCGGTCATTGCCGGAGCGCCGGGGATAGACCTCGCCTACTATGGCTATTATGTGACCCCCGGCACACCAATCCTGACAGGAATGACATTTGAATTGATGAGATACGCTTCGGCGGCGCTTGTTACTTCGGGCACCGCGACGTTGGAATGCGCTTTGCTCAACACTCCCCAGGTGGTGTGCTATCGGTCAAACGGGTCAAGAGTCACTTATAAGATTATGGAAAAGATTCTGAAAATAAAATATGTGTCTCTTCCCAATCTTATCGCTGACCGGCGTATCATTCCAGAAATGCTTATGCATGAATGCAATCCGAAATCTGTAGGAAGAGAATTGCATAATATTCTGCCCGGAAGTCCCGGACATGACAATCAGCTTGAGAGCTACGCCTACATGCGTCAACGGCTCGGCTCGTCGGATGCCGCCGACACGACTGCACGCCTAATCATCGACCAAATCACTACACCGTAAGTATACCCGCGCTCGGCAGGCCTACGGCTCGCCGGCACGGGCCTAACGTTAAACGGCTCCTTATGGGAGCCGTCGTGGCCGCTTACGCGGCTAACTATCAATTTCCAAGATAGATATAACCCGCACGGATACGGTTAAGGGTTGTTCGAGCCTGACGCCCAGGTTGATTATCGCCATTGCCACTCCCAAGATGATTACCGTCCGCATCAGTCATCGTTGCTCGTGCCTCATTTATACTTTCCGTATTATTACCAGATTTCGCGGAAGATGCTGACCAATACCAATTTTCTTCAAATTCAGGGAAATTGGTATAATATTTCTCCATTGCAAGCTCCATATCTGTAATGCCAGGAAGGAACCAATAACCAGATTTACCAGTCACCACTGCACCGTCAGAAGTACGTTTATTTTTTCCATAACAATAATGAAACGCCGTAGGAGGTTGTTCGGCTTCAGTACGATTATAAGTCTTTACCAAATTTATATCTTTACGATTACTTCGGCCATTCAGCATAAAATCGGTCATCCAATAACCTTCAGCTCCTCCATATACTTCATACGAATGATAACGAGGATAAACATAAACCTCCGTCCAAGTTGCATGTTTACCAGAAATAAAGGTCCTATAATTATCATCGGTTGCAAATGAAGGTTGATTATTAACTGGGCTTACCCATGGCAAACCTTCATACAATTCTCCGGGCATCTTGTGCTTGTCAAGCGGATCATTATGGGACATATACTCCTCATAGTATTCTATGAAGAAATCTATATTGCGGTTGTTAGCAGTTCCCGCGACACGCAACAATCCGCGTTGCTCAATCTCAAGAATTCGACGACGCACATCACCATTGGTTCTATTACGATACACTATGTACACTTTCGCCATACGGTCAGGAACATTATCCTTAGCGGCATCGGCAGTTGTAGGAATATTCTCGTCAATATAGAAATATACCCGCGACTGCGAACCATCACTGCGGCGCCCGACTGTAAGCGACGTATTGGATGAAAGCGTCGAAGTCACAAGATCGTCAGTGAAATATTTACGAGCACCTGTCCCCGGTGAAAATGCCTCATATACGTCACCGTTCTGTAATCCACGAATATAAGTAAATTCATCCAGATCTTTACCGCCATTTCTCATTATTTCTGAATTAATCTTCTCCATTCTTATCCACGACGGAGCATCTGCTGCTGTTTGGGTTTCAGGATCATAAAGATAAACATCCACATAAGAATCAGGTTGTTCCTGACCTGCCGGCGGCTCAATCAAAAAGAAAAGATCCATTGGCAACACCGAGGCGTGAGCATCGACTTTACGTTCATTGACAATAGCGATATAAAGCGGATTGTCGGTGATGACATTCACTCGGCCGTCAAAACTATACACGCCGTCATCGGAATTACGCACATAGTCGAGTCCGCGAATAGAAATATTGTTGACATACTGACGGTTGCGATGCACTTCAAAATTATCGTAAGTGTTTTCGCCCATAAACACGGTAAACTGAGCGTTGTAAGTGAGATTCTGATGAGTGGTATAGACAGCCTTCAGCACCATAGCCGATGCGGTAGAGTCACGGGCTATCGTCGGTTTCCAGCGCTGTGTCTGAACCGGATCATCGCTTTTCACCCCCTCCGGATAGTTGATTGTGTAGCTATCTCCGCTGACGGTAATAGCGTTACTTCCATCGGTGCGAAGAGCCGCCCAATCAGGCTGACGCACATTTTCATATGTATAGTAATGAAATCTCACCACATCGCTGTTCTTGTCAATCGAGATATTGACTTTTTCGGTAAGTTCCTTCTCGACCAGCTGAACCGTGGTGTCAGGATTGCTTATGGTGCCGCCGGTACGCGCCACAAAAGGTATGCGCTTAGGCATATTCTTCACACCATACTCGGTAATGGTCATTCGCGGTAATCCGGTGGAGCTTTCATTCTCCGGATTAAGCTTGACATTTATGTCGACACGCGCCATCAGCGCTTTCATGGGGATAACCACGTTTTTGTTGGTTCCGTAGTCGGCTGCGGTGATGACACGCTCGCCTATCATGGGCATACCGGCCTTTGGAAGACGGCTTACAGGAGTTCCTTCCTCGGAACGCAACACGGGACAATATACCCAATCGAGCAAATCAGCACGATTATTGATTTCATAAACGTAAGGATCGGTCTCAGGGCTTTCTTCAATCGACACACCACGCATGTCGCCGTCAGGAGTATAGGAAGTCTTGAACTTGGTTCCGCCCGAAAGGTTGGCGAGAGCGTATATCTGAATACTTCCCGAGGCGAGAGCGCCTTCAAACGCCTTGTCGGTGTCAGGCACAGGCAAGATATTGCTGCTTATATATTGGTAAGCGTCAAATCCAAGGTCGGTTGCTTGAAGGAGCTCTCCGGTCGCATTGTCGAAGAAGAACACATGAAGAGTATTGATGCGTTTCTCCTCCTCATCCTTGGGATCAGAAGCGCGCGAAGCCACATCCTGAGGGTCGACAAACTGCGGAAGCATGTCACCGCACTCAGCCACAAATGTCAAGCCGCGTACTGCCGCAGATCCTCCGGGCATATAATCCTCATCGGAACAAGCGGCAAACATCGCACATGCGAGAGCGCCGAAGATAAAATTTTTATATAGATTGCGTAGTATCATGATTAATATCAGTTAATTGATTATGATGTCATTGTCGGAACCGCTTTCCCAGTTGTCGGACTCCGGAGTGAAAATCAGCACGAACTCATTGCCGACAAAGTTAAGATTGACAGCATAACGGGTTCCGGCCAGAGGACGCGAAGGATTGAACGTCGCCGCAACCTCGTTATATGAGCCAATAACGGCATCGGTCTGCTCATTACGCACCTCATAAGTTATCAACAGGCGCGTATTGCTGCCGAGATAATTGAAATCAGGGCTATTGCCGGAATTAAGCCCCGGCAGCAGCATTATGGTGACACCATCGTTGTTATTGGCGGCCGAAGCGCCGAGATAGGTGTCGCCGGAACTTTGCGACGCTAAGGTCTGTTCAATGTCGGATAGCACAAATGTGGCGCCAAAAGAACCGGAAACTTCTGAACGTTCTGGCGTTGTAGTATCAAAGGATATGGTCGCGCTTCGATTAAATAATCCTGTCAGCGACACCTTTTTCACAATCAGCTTCAGGCCGGTGTAATTGTTGATTTTAAACCGGAACGCAGTAAGAAGATGATTGAAGCGGAGCGGAACCTGACCGTCGCTCTTGCGGTGGTCAAAAGAAGCAGCATACATAAGGTCGGGAATTACCGAATGATCACGTTCCAAAGTAGCATTTCCGCCATTCCACGGCATCGTGAATGTGAGAACGGGCACCCCCATCGACGTATTGGCATCGCCGTCGCCGGTGCGGTTCATGGAAAAGCTTCCGCCTGATGCGGGATAATGGGCGATAAACGAATAGCGGAAATTGGTGGCATCGTAACCGTTGTCAGCCTCCCATTCCTTAAGAGCGCCCCCTGTCATCGAGTATTTGCCGTCGTGGGCTACCGTCTGGTCGCTGAACACATGAGGAGTGACATAGCTCGATTTCTCGTTCCATCTCGCCTGAGCACTACCCCAACTTTTTATAGACGTATTTGAAATCTGTCGGGGGACACAATAGCCATACACTGCAAAATCGCCGCCAAGCTCATTCTCAATAACGCTCCGCGAACCGGAGCCGGCCATAACCACCCTGGGAGTATCGAAAACGATATATTTCGATACATCGTTCAGTGCAGGACGCGGCTCGTCGGAACATGACACAAAAGAGGATATAAGCCCCAGCACCAATGGTATGATATATTTATTTGTATTCTTCATCATCTGTCAATCAATTAGTCTGGTCACCCTGGATAATAATGTTGCTTCCTCCGGCATCAATCCATTTCACAACCTCAGGCTTGGAGAAGAGGATAAAATCCTCACTGCCTATCTCAAAAGTATAACGGTAAGAGCGCCCTGTCTCCCACCCGTTGACAAGAGAAGTCGACGCGACCTGCAGGCGGTAGGTATAAGTATTCTCCTTGCCGGGGGTGTCGGAATAATAGTAAGTCATCTTGAAAACCGCGTCGTAAGGCACTCCCTGGGGAATGACAAACATAGGCGAGTCATCGGGAAACAGCTCTACACCGGCAGCATTGTCGCCCTTCACCTCGGAGCTCGGCTCCTTTATAGCGATAAGCGGAGCGGCCTCAGTTGTCGTTGTAGATGCCGAAGCAGTCCAATTCATGCCGTCCCATGAGCCGGTCGAAGGCACGCCATAGACCATAGCGCTCTTGACGATGACACCGCGAGTGACCGAAGGATTTACTTTGGCTACAAAGTTTATGCGCGCCAACAGATGATTAAAATTCAACGAGACCGCATCCATTGACATGCCCGCAAGGCATTCACGAGTAGCGGAGGCTGCCATGAGGTCAACTTCTCGATTGGCATCGGCCGTAACATCGTAGTTGTCGACAGCAAGCCCGACTCCATGATTGTAGACAGCCGACGAAGCTACCGATGCCGGATATATAGCTGCAAATGAATAATTATGCCCCGGATACCAATATTGAATGTCGTCATAACTCCAGACCGATCCGGAATAACGCACCTCAGTGGCGGTAAAAAGATTGACCGGAGTCTGCCCCGGAGTCGCAATGGGAACATATTCACCCCACACGGCAAAACTTTTACCCGGCTCTGCAATATTGACCGTCACCGCTCGGCTTTTGACCGTCCCGGCACTGAACGACAGCTTGCTGCCGGTTACGGGAGCATCATCGTCACGGCTATCTGACGAACAACCTGAGGCTGTCACAAATATCGCCAGGGCAACGGGATATATCAATTGATTTATGTGCATTACAATGTTGTTTTGATTTCTTAAGTTCTGTGAAATTATATAGTGTCGGGCCTTACGGCACCGTGAATAGTCAATTTTAGTGGAGCCATAAAAGCAGGCTCAAAAATTCAGCCCGTCAATGAGCATAATCGAGAAGAGAAACAGATTTAATCTTAAGATAGCCCGGAGGCTGCCCGACAGGTTTCACTTGCGTTTGGCCTCCGGCTATCTAAGATTAATCAGAAATAGTTGTTAAAATGATGTGCTTAAAAATTTAAATCAAATGCAGATTAGTCCTTGATATCGTCTCTAACAAGTTCATCATTAAGACCAGAAGCCCATACTTCAACGGTTATATTGTTAAATTGAATAGGCTTAAGGTCAAATGTAGAACCATCGATAACCAAAGTATAGTTATAAGCTTTTCCCGGCTCCCATGAAGCAACTACATCATAAGGTATCTTCACTTCTTTGGTAACAGGATTTCCCGCACCGTTACCGAGGTTAGGGCCAGAACCGGTAATATTATTTACTTTAACAGTAAAAGAAAGGATTAAATCCTCATTTCCGGTAAGAGTCTGTGGCAACAAGAAACTTTCAAACTCATGTTTAGCATTATACTCATCAGAGGCAAATTCTTCTGCATCAGAATATTCTCTTGCAGCATTTTGCCCAGCCCATGCGGACAGAGACATTGAAGCGGAAGCGTTATTAAGAGCACCGGTAGTGGTAAGAGAACCTGTACTTAACGCTCCAGCCAATTTAATATCACTCAATGTAAGAGTTACATTATTGCGCCAACCGTTTACGAGAGTGAATTTAACTTTTGAAAGAGCATGGAAGAATTTGAAACTTACAGGTTCGGCTGAAGTCCCTTCAACAGTAGTGTATCCGCTATTGTCACCCTCTGCGACAACAAGGTCAGTAGAGCCATCTGCGACGTAGTTTTCAATAGACAGTTTGTTGGTATCATAATCAAATGACGGAGTTCCAACATTATGCGCCGCTTGCGGGCCATAAGCTGCAAATTGATACTTCTTGCCATCCAACCAATAATTTATCGGAGAATAACCCCATGACGAAGCATTCCAAGTAACTTTTGATCCGTCGCTTTTTCCGTCAAACACAGTACGGATGTCGTCACCATCCTTATATTGTCCGAATACATAGAATCCACCGTTCTCTCCCTGCAGGAAAGTCAAATCGGTCTCTACCGCCGCACGAGCAGTATTGCTTACATAAGTGCCAAAGCCGATCGCACGACCGGAGGGCATTTCAACAACATCGCTGTTTGAACAGCTTGCCAACAAAATAGTAGCGGAAGCCGCAGCGAACAAATAGCTATTAACTTTCATAATTGAAAAATAAAAAAATGTGAATAAAATTGTTAATGAATTATATTATTTAATGTCAATTAAGAGGTATTTCCTCATATTCTCCCCATTCCGAGACATTTACATCAAATGAGGAACCGGAAGGTTTCTCTGAACCTGAGATAACGATGCCTCCTACCGTAATGACCCCGCCACGAGGTTGCCGGTCAATCTGATCAGTAACATCAAAATCAAGGGAAAACGAATTACCGGTGCTCAACAACAGCTCCAGGTTAAGGATATATTTGGGCGAATCGGAATCTCTCAGGTCAGCACGATTGTAATATTTGTCAGGAAATCCGGGAACTCCAAACGACATAACTCGCGCTTCAATGCCATAAGATGCAACTTCGCAATCGAAAAGCACGGTAGCGGCATTATCACCAGTATGACCGTCGGTCAGATATACATTCTCGGCCATACCGGCAATCGCGCCTCTGGCCTGCACCACATATTCAAGTCCTTTCTCCACTTCATAGCGCACCAGATACGTGTAGACAAGCGGACGAAGCGTAAACTCCAACGGCCTTGATGTAGTGCTCAATATCGCAGTAAAATCCTTTTCATAATGTCCGTAAAGCATGTCAGGCTCACCGACTGTGTATTCCTCATCATGCAATTGCATGTATGACGCCCTCGACCTTGCTCTGGTAGTGGCTCTGGCTGTCGGCAGAGAAGCCATATCGTCAATTATTATATTGCGAGTATCGTCGTTATATATAAGCAGACGGTGGCTACCCTCGCTTACACGTATCATTTCGCCTTCCGGAGAGATATGATACTCTTTGACTATTTTCGGATTTTCAGACGCGACATCGTCGTAAACAAATACCGCAAGACCGCCGGCTTTTTCCGGACGCAAATCATCATAACCAAGACCAAAATTCTGAGCATCCCAGTTATTTTTCCATCCCAAACCGTAATCTCTTTCCCATTCATGCTCCCACGACGGCATAAGATTGAGACGACATTGCAATGAATGCTCGTCATGGTCAAAACATAAATCCTTACGGCATCCGGCCATTCCTAACACAATAAAGAGAACAACCAGTATTTTGCTGTATTTTACAATAATATATGTGTTCATAGTTATTATCTCTTTCGTCTGTTAATGTCGTTAAAACGCCATACAAACGCGAATTTGGCTTTAAGCGGGCCGAAATAGTTTGTCTGACTTGTACGCTGATATACATAGTGGCCTTCAAAAGGGATGTATTCTTTATAGCGTGTGTACATGTAGCCTGCGCCTACGGCAGCTTCAAGAGAAAGGTTGCGAGATATCGGCCACATGTAACCGAAACTGAGACCGGCAAAGCCTCCTTCTCCTTTATATCCTCTATGTCCGTTTTCAAGGTCATACTTTCCTCCGCCGGTAAAAGCTCCGACATACATGCCGTGCCAGGGCTTACGAGTATTGAACCACCATTTAACCTCGGGAGTAAACACCATCACCTGATAATACTTGTGCTTGGAATCGTTTTTCCACCATGCGATATCATATTCCATGGCCACCGACCAGCGGTCATTAATACGCCATTCCAGCTCGACCGACGGCATCAGCAATGCATCATAAACCAGATTGGTCTTAAGGGCAAACCGATGAAGGGGCTCATGCGGAGTCTCAGCCTCGATAACTTTGACAGTCTCAATAACGGTGTCGGCAGGAATCACAGCCTCCTCAACGGGAACCGTCGGTTCGGTGGCTACCGCAACGGTATCGGCAACAGCGACATTTGGTTCTGCCGGAATCAGAGTCTCGACAACAGCCGGAGTGTCGGGTTGCTGTTTGACATACAGCATCACAGCCACGGCATTGCGCAGCGTCGGAAAGATATGATCGTAAATCCAACGGTAAGGCACTCCTCCACGCAAGTCCATAAGAGCTTTTTTGCGGCTGCCTGTCACACGTCCTGTCGAATCAAACACCCACAAGGGAGTTTCGTCGAGCACTTGCAACACCTCATCGCGGTAAGGAACTCCTGAATCAGCATCAACCATAGCCCGCAATTCCTGCCATGCGATACCTTCAGGCTGCATATCGATCAGTAACGGGTCGACCGACGCATTGCAAACAAGATAATCAAACACCGAACGGCAACGCAGTTCCGACAAACGCTTATTGGCCTTATAGGATCCGTCGGGCGAGGCATATCCTTTGACTTCTATACGGCTTATGCTGCCGTCGGCGACAGCTTTGCCCACAGCGTCAAGAAAGCGGGTCATCGAGGAGCCGTTATCCCGATATCCGGAATAATACTGGCGTTGCCCCAACTTGAAATAAATCTTAGCCGAGTCAACCGATACCTCATTCCGTGCTATCACCCCGAAAGGGAACAACACACAGAGGAGAATTATTATAATATTACGGTTCATCAAATGAAATATGATAATGAAGGGTGGTTTGGTTTATACTACAAATACAAGGAGCAGGTTTGGACAACAATGTGTATGTTGGTTTGACTCACAATGTGTTTTATCTCCTTAAGTCAAAGTGTGTGTTAATCAAAGACTAAATTCACATTTCAACTATTTTCGGCATCAAAGATAGGCATAAATGGGCATATTACCCCCCCCCATAGTTAATTATTGTCAATAAAAGTTTCAACACATTATTTGTAACCTATTTGTAATTTTAGATTTCAAATCATCATATTTTTATCCAAAAATTATATAAATTATCCTTTGCAAATGTCAAAAGCTATCAATAGCTCACCATTGCCCGAAATCCCAAATTAAATCACTACCTTTGCAATATAAACCAGCGCAAATATGGGCCATCACAAATATGACGCAACTATCGACTCGCTAAAAAGCAAAGACAAAATCAAGGTATTGTTCCTATGCCTCGGTAATATATGTCGTTCACCGGCAGCAGAAGGGGTGCTGAAAAACATTATCGCATCCAATGGCGACAACAGCCGGTGGACAGTGGATTCAGCCGGCACCTATGGCGGCCACGCAGGCCAACTCCCCGACCGCAGAATGAGAATCCATGCGCAACGACGCGGATACAATCTGACACATCGCTCACGACAGTTCAGACAGAGCGATTTCGAAGATTTTGATTTAATTATACCGATGGACGCGGCCAATGAACGCGACCTTCGGTCAATGGCTCCTACCGTCGAGGACGAAATGAAGATCGCTCCGATGATAGATTTCGTCAGGATGGCGACTCGTTATGACCATGTTCCCGACCCATATTACGAAGGAGCGGAAGGATTTGAACTTGTGCTCGACCTGCTTGAAGACGGCTGCAGAAATCTTTATGAAACATTAAGCGACCGATGACCAAACAGCACAAAAACATAACTGACCTCGCGACACGTCCGATAGGCAAACTGCTATGGGAATACAGCATCCCGGCAATAGTCGGGATGGTCGTCATGTCATTATATAATGTAATAGACCGCATCTTCATCGGGCGCGGAGTCGGCGCCGACGCAATAGCAGGTCTCGCCATCACCTTTCCGGTGATGAATCTCAGCGCCGCGATAGGAGTACTGATTGGAGCCGGAGCCGCAGCGCGTGTATCAATATTCTTAGGCCAAGGCGACAAGATCAAAGCCGAGATGACACTTGGTAATTCTCTTGTCATGATTATCCTCAACGCCACCATATATCTGAGCTTTTTCGGAATTTTCATGGACGATCTTCTTACTCTTTTCGGGGCATCGGCACGGACACTCCCCTACGCCAAGGAATTCATGATGCACATACTTCCCGGAATGCTTGTAATGAATATTATGTACAGCATGAACAACGTGATGAGAGCGTCGGGATATCCGAAACTCTCCATGATAACGATGTTCATCGGAGCAGGATGCAATCTGATATTCGCGCCAATTTTCATCTTCGGACTCGACATGGGCATAAAAGGCGCCGCTATCGCTACCGATATATCGATGGCGGTAGGAGCGGCGTTTGTAATCGCGCATTTTTGCAGGAAAAGCTCCACGCTGCATTTCCGGCGAGGCATATACCGCTTGAATTGGCGTATCATATGGGCAATTGTAAGCATCGGGGCAGCTCCAAGCATTGTCAACTTCTGCGCTTCGGCCATCAACGCCATCATCAACAGGTCATTGCTTGAATACGGCGGAGACATGGCAGTAGGAGCGGTCGGGATATTCAGCACCTACACGTCACTCCTGTGCATGGTTGTCGTAGGACTGTGCCAGGGCGTGCAACCGATATTGGGATACAATTATGGCGCCGGACTTTACGAACGCATGCGCAAAGCGTATTGGGCGGCAGCCATCGCCGGCACCTGCGTCACTGCTTTCGGCACCGTTTTCAGTGTATTTTTTCCTCAATATATCGCACAGGCGTTTACCGTTGATCCGGAACTCATCGCAGCGACAGTCAACGGTCTTCATATTGCTACGATAATGTTCTGGCCGGTCGGCTTCCAGATAGTTTCAACCACCCTTTTCCAGTCAATAGGCATGGCCGGAAAATCAATATTCCTCAGCCTCATCCGCCAAGTCATATTTCTGATCCCGCTTCTGATGATTCTTCCGTCGCATTTCGGACTTAACGGCGTGTGGGCTTCGTTTCCCACCTCCGATATCGGAGCTACATTGGTGTCAATACTGATGGTATATTATCAATTCCACCGTATGCCGCGACAATTACGTCCGCAAACAAATCCATAGTCACCGGCCTATTCAACTTTCATTGACATTATTTCTTAAAATCTTTTAATTTTGCATTATTTTGAAAGATTTTAGCCAAAATATTTGGACAATTGGAAAATTATCCCTATCTTTGTTTCAGTTTTTCATGGTATTAGATTTAAGGTATGAAAGATTATTCGTCGTGATGACGAATAATTTTTTGTTTATATAGGGTTCATATATTATGTCAGAACATCTTTATCCATCTCATAAACAGATAGCTATCGAGCTGTTGGCACCGGCTCGGAATGCCGATATCGCCCGTGAGGCCATCATTCACGGAGCCGACGCCGTGTACATCGGGGCCGAAAGTTTCGGAGCCAGAGCGGCTGCCGTCAATCCCATCGACGATATCAAACGCCTGTGTGATTTCGCCGCCCAATACCGGGCGAAAATATATGTCACAGTAAACACTATCATTTACGACAGCGAGCTTAAAGCGGCCGAAACAATGATAAAACGGCTGTATCACGCCGGAGTGGACGCATTAATCGTACAGGACATGGGGATTCTGAGGATGGACATCCCCCCTATCGCCTTACACGCAAGCACGCAATGCGACATACGCACACCCGAGCGGGCACGTTTTCTGCAAGATGCGGGATTCTCCCAGCTCGTATTGCCAAGAGAAATGTCGCTGACAGAAATAGCCAAAGTAAAAGAAGCAGTCGATGTACCGCTTGAAGCCTTTGTTCATGGAGCCCTTTGCGTGAGCTACAGCGGAGACTGCCATGCAGGATGGGTACTGAAAAAACGGAGCGCCAACCGAGGTGAATGCCCGCAGATATGCCGACTGCCGTTCGATTTAGTCGACGGAAGGGGAAAAACCATAGAGCAGGGACGCCACCTGCTTTCATTAAAAGACATGAACCGATCGGCAAGCATAGAAGAAATGATGGGAGCCGGAATATCGTCATTCAAAATCGAAGGACGGCTAAAGGATGCTAATTATGTAAAAAACATCTGTTCATTCTATCGCAAACATATTGACAACGCGATCAATCGTCAGCCGGAACGCTATAAAAAAGCTTCCTGCGGAAACTCGGAAACGACATTCATCCCGGTTGCGGAAAAAAGCTTCAACCGTGGCTTCACTCCATATTTCATTGACGGCATACCAGGGAAAATCGCATCCATGTTCACTCCCAAGTCACAAGGGGAGGTTGTGGCGAAAGTGACCGGACTCGACCGAAACGCCATCATAGCCGACATATTATCGCCGCTTGCCAATGGCGACGGACTCGGATTTTTTGACATCGACAACCGCTTCGTCGGATTCAGGCTTAACCGGGTCGAGGGCAACCGGCTGTATCCTGCATCACGAATCACCTTACGACCCGGCACCACACTTTACCGCAACAGCGACAAGGCATTTGACGACCTGTTGGAAAAACGGTCAGCGATCCGCACAATCGGGATTGACATGGCATTTCGTATCGCAGAAGACCGAATCATTATCGACATTACCGACGAACGCGGCAACAGCTGCTCGCACGCATCGGAGCCGACGACGTTTGAAACGGCCAAAACTCCACAAGCCCAAGCCCGTCAACGCATCATGGGCAAACTCGGAGAAACAATATATCGTCTCGAAAAATATACCGACACGGCAGGCGACATATTTATCCCGGCAAAAGAATTGACCGCAATGCGGAGAAAAGCCCTGGAGCTGCTCGACGCAGACAACCGATGCCGCATACAACGCGACATGCGTCGTCAAGAAAAACCTGACGCGATATTTCCCGACGGCACCGAAATATCATATCACGAAAATGTAGCCAACCGGCTTGCGAGCAAATTCTACCGAGACCATGGAGTAACAGCCATTCAACCGGCGGCTGAAATAGAGTCACCCGGGAAAAATCCAACAATCATGACTACGCGTTATTGTCTGAGACGCGAACTCGGAGCGTGTCTCAAAGACGGAGGCAACAACCGCATGAAAGAACCTCTCATATTACAATCGGGAGAAATCAACCTCGGTCTTGAGTTTGACTGCAAAAACTGCCGCATGAAAGTCAGAGCACTCGCTTTTTCGCCCGCAAATTGCCCGAAACAGTAAAATTTCGTAAATTTGCGAAATAAAGATCTGAAACGATGACCTCTGTATCAAACACTGCTATAGTAACAGATCCGGTATTGATATTTTTCATAGTACTGGTCATCATACTGCTTGCGCCTCTTTTGCTCAACAAAATAAAGGTTCCGCACATCATAGGCATGATTGTGGCGGGAGTGATTGTCGGCCCTTATGGGGTAGGACTGCTCGCCCGTGACGCAAGTTTTCAGATATTCGGACAGGTCGGCATCCTCTATCTCATGTTTCTGGCCGGAATCGAGATTGACATGTACCATCTCAAAAAGAATCTGAAGAAAGGAATGACTTTCGGAACTTACACGTTCCTGATTCCAATGATTTTAGGAACAGTCACATCTTATTATTTCCTTCATCTTGACTGGCTGACCTCAGTTTTGCTGGCGTCAATGTACGCGTCCCATACGCTGGTAGCATATCCGATAATCTCACGATTCGGCCTGACCAAATCATCGACAGTCATCATCACTATCGCAGGAACTATCGTCACCGTCCTCGGCGCCTTGATTGTATTGGCGGTATGTGTCGGAATTCATAATGACGGAGAATTCAATATCTCGGAAGTATTGATGCTGCTACTCCGACTTGTCATTTACAGCATAGCTGTCATCTATCTCTTTCCGCGCGTCACCCGCTGGTTTTTCAAGAACTACAGCGACAGCGTGATGCAGTTCATCTTTGTTCTCGCAATGGTGTTTCTTGCAAGTTGTTCAGCCGGCCTTATCGGTCTTGAAAGCGTTCTCGGAGCTTTCTTCGCAGGCATTGTCATGAACCGGTATATCCCGAACATGTCGCCGCTGATGAACCGCATCGAATTTGTTGGAAACGCAATCTTTATCCCATATTTTCTTATCGGAGTAGGAATGCTCATAAACGTAAGAGTCATTTTCGCAGGATGGAACACCCTCTACGTGGCAATAATGATGTCGGTAGTGGCAACCGTATGCAAATGGCTTGCGGCATGGGCGACACAGCTGACCTATCACATGTCTAATCTCGACAGGAAAATGATTTTCGGGTTATCTAACGCACAGGCAGCAGCCACTCTTGCCGCCGTAATGATTGGATTCAACATCGGCATGTTTGATGAATCAATCCTCAACGGAACAATCGTTATGATTCTCGTGACCTGCACAATCTCCTCTATCGTCACAGAACGAGCCGCAGCTAAAATGAAAATGGAGCAACTGGAGAATGCAGAAAGCCAATCTGATTCATCATCCAATCAGAACCTCAACACCATGATAGCTGTAGCCAATCCGCTTACAGTACCGGGACTGGTCGAACTCGCCGTTCTTTTCCGTAATCCATACGCCAAAGGAGGCCACTTATACGCAGCCCATATAAGAAGCGACAACTCGGCCGGTTCAAAGGCAATGGGACGCAACTCGCTTGACCTCGCCATACAGACGGGAGCAAGTGTCGACCGGGAGATTCTGCCGATAGAACGATATGACCTTAATTTCGTGACAGGACTGTTGAACACCGTAGAGGAACGCGACATATCAAACGTAATCATAGGCATGCACCGGAAAACGACTGTAATTGACTCGTTTTTCGGCTCCAAAATTGAACGCCTGCTTGAGTCGACCCACAAAATGGTGGTAATTACTCGGTGTTTCATTCCGGTAAGCACCATAACCAGGATTGTGGTATCCGTACCTGACAAAGCCCAGTACGAAATAGGATTCAAACGCTGGGTCATGGCAATCGCCAACCTGACACAACAACTCGGATGCCGCGTGATATTCTGCTGCAACCAGGAAGTAAAACCATATATAAGAGGTGTGCTTCATTCAGAACGATATGAAATAAGAAGCGAATTCCGTGACGTGGAGGAATGGGATGACTTCGTGCTCCTCGCCAACCGCATACTTGACGATGATCTTTTTATTGTCGTAAACGCACGCCGCGCCTCGGTATCATTCAATCCGTCAATGGATGAACTTCCGGGATTTTTACAAAAATATTTTTCCCGCAACAATCTGATTGTTCTCTATCCCGAACAGTTCGGAGAAGGTATGATTACGGTTTCCGCCTACAATCCTTTAGCCAGCGACGGAACAGCGACTGCAGGACAGCTTTGGCTACGACTTGCCCACTATTACCGATATCTTATTCAACTGCGCAAACGTTTCACCCATAGAAACCGCACAAACAAAATAGATATCTAACCGACAAGACTCATAAATCGACCGGATTTATTATCAATAAGAAAAAAGAAACAGCGTTACGCCAAAAGCATAACGCTGTTTCTTTTTACAATATTATTAATTTATTGACGTCCTGAAACAACGGCTTCTTTGCTTATTTTTGATATAAGCCCCTGAAGCACCTTGCCAGGGCCGATTTCAATAAACTCAGTCGCGCCATCGGCAACCATATTTTCCACAGTCTTGGTCCAACGCACCGGAGCAGTAAGCTGGGCTACGAGATTAGCCTTGATTTCAGCCGGATCGGTATGAGGTTTAGCATCCACATTCTGATAAACCGGACAAATCGGAGTATGAACCGGAGTCGCTTCGATAGCGGCGGCAAGTTCCGCACGGGCAGGTTCCATACAAGGACTGTGGAAAGCGCCACCCACTTTCAGAGGAAGAGCACGTTTTGCTCCTGCTGCCTTCACATGCCTCATTGACAGCGTCAATCTCTCCGGAAATAACAATCTGACCCGGACAGTTATAGTTGGCGCAAACGACAACACCATCAACAGAGCTACATATTTCATCAACTTTTTCATCAGAAAGAGCGATAATGGCAGCCATAGTGGACGGCTTAAGCTCACATGCCTTCTGCATGGCCTGAGCACGAGCGCTCACAAGACGAATACCATCTTCAAAACTTAATGCCCCCGCAGCTACAAGGGCTGAGAACTCACCGAGAGAGCGTCCTGCAGCCACAGCGGTCTTGAGTTCATTTTCAAGAGTTTTAGCCAGAATTACAGAATGAAGGAATATGGCCGGCTGAGTTACTTTAGTCTGGCGAAGGTCTTCATCTGTGCCATCAAACATAAGGTCAGTAATGCGGAAACCAAGAATCTCATTGGCTTTTTCAAACATTTCGCGGGCAACGGGATTGTTGTCATACATATCTTTTCCCATTCCAACAAATTGTGCTCCCTGACCGGGGAAAACGAATGCTTTCATAATTCTTAATTGATAATGAATTTTAAATCAGGCTACAAAATTAAGAATTTTTTCCGATATGGTTGCAGATTATCAAATAAAGTCGCTATCTTTACGTTATGTAATTGTACAATTAACCTCTAAATTTCTTATGAACTTAATTAATATCATCCCACTATTTCTCGGCAATATCGGAATGACTGAAATCCTAATCATTGCGTTTGTAATATTGCTATTGTTCGGAGGAAAGAAGATACCCGAACTCATGCGCGGTATCGGAAAAGGAGTCAGCAGCTTCAAGCAAGGCATGAATGACATTCAAAATGAAATAACAAAGCCGGTCAACGAAAAGAATGACTCCCCAAAAGAATGATTCATCTCCACTTGCCGAATCAGGATTTTGGGATCATGTTGATGCACTGAGAGATGTCTTGATAAAAGCGGCAGGAATCATACTCCTGTTCATGTCCGCGTTTTTCTACGCGATGCCAAGATTGTTTGACAACATCATTCTAGCCCCATGCCACGCCGATTTCTGGCTATATAAAACACTTGGGATTGACGATTTCAATGTCAACATCATCAATATCCGGCTTGCTTCTCAGTTTTTCATCCATGTCTCTGCCTCTTTCTGGTTGGCGTTGGTATTTTCCTGTCCGGTTCTGTTTTATCTCGCGTGGACATTTGTTCGTCCCGCTCTTTATCCCAATGAAAAGAGAAACGTGAGATGGGTATTCGTCTTTGGAAATTTCATGTTTTTTCTTGGCATTGCACTGGGATATGCCGTAATTTTCCCTATAATGCTGAGATTTCTCGCCGATTACCAAATAAGCCCGGAAGTACCGAACGACATTTCTCTTGATTCCTATATGGATAACTTTCTGATGATGATATTCATCATGGGAATAGTATTTGAAATGCCGCTTCTTGCATGGCTGTTGGGAAAACTGGGCATAATCACCCGCAGCCTTTTCAGCGCTTATCGACGACAAGCGATAGTATTTCTACTGATTGCGGCAGCACTCATTACTCCTACAAGCGACCCGTTCACGCTTATGGTTGTATTTATTCCTCTATATATGCTTTGGGAATTCGGAGCCTTACTCGTCCCCAAAGCCCCAAAAACCGCGTCTGATTGCCAGGAAAGCGCCTATTCACGATAATACACCCGTTTTACCCGTGACGATACCGAAGTAAGTATTTCATAAGGTATAGTGTCAAGAATTCCTGCAAGCTCCACAGCCGGAATATGGGAGCCGAAAATCTCAACCCGATCACCGACCTCGCAATCTACACCGGTCACATCAATCATACATGCATCCATGCATATATTCCCTACGGTAGGACAACGATGACCATTGACATATACTGACGCATGGCCATTCCCGAAATGACGGTTCATGCCATCGGCATATCCGATTGGAATAGTGGCGACACGCGAATCACGGGTAAGCGTTCCCCTGCGGTTGTAACCGATAGTAGTTCCGGCAGGCCATTCTTTTATAGATATGATTGTAGTCTTAAGCGAACTGACCGGCTGAAGTTCATCCTGTGAATGGTCACCCATAGTCGCGATTCCATAAAGGCAAATTCCAAGACGCACCATATCATATTGGCATTCAGGAAAACGTGTAATTCCTGTCGAATTCAGAATATGCCTGAGGATGCGATGGTTGAAGCCTGACTGCAGCATATCGCTCCACTTCTTGAAAAGGGCGAACTGCTCCATTGTATAGTCATCCATTGCCGGTTCGTCAGCTGCGGCAAGATGGCTGAATACCGACTTTGGAGATACGATGTCTTGCGACTGCATTATTTCAATGAGAGCCGGAATATCTTTCTCAAGAAATCCGAGGCGATGCATTCCCGTATCAAGTTTTATGTGAACCGGGTAATTTTTGACTCCATGGCGCCGCCCCTCACTAATAAAGTGGTCAAGCAGATCAAACGAAAATATCTCAGGTTCAAGCTTGTTCTCAAACATCATAGGGTAGCTGTCGACACGGGGGTTCAGCACAAGAATGGGCATCGTTATACCTGCACGTCTAAGGTCAGCGCCCTCATCGGCGACCGCGACGGCAAGATACGCAGCGCCCTGCGACTGCAATGTTTTGGCAAGCTCATATGAACCGGCGCCATATCCGAAAGCTTTAACCATAGCCACAATGCCGGTGGATGGCTTGACCAAAGAACGGAAATAATTAAAATTATGCACAATCGCGTCAAGATTTACTTCCAAAACAGTTTCGTGCTGGCTTGCCTCAAGCATTTCGGTAATGAAATGAAAACCCGATCGGGAATCACCTTTAACAAGAATAAGCTCGTCACAAAAATCCTGCTGCGACATCTGACGCAAAAACGCGTCTATATCAGGGAAGCAGATCGCATTGCCTTTGAATTCCCGAATATGCCTGGAGATTTCACGACCTATCCCGATAAGCCTCGTCACACCTTTCACTGCAAGCAATCGCATTAAATCAGCATAATATCCGGAAGACTTGCTCATATCAGTCAAGTCATCAATAATAACAGTCGACTTTCGGCATGGAGCCACACGCCGCTGCATGAAATCCAAAGCCACTGCAAGCGAGTCGAAATCATTCGTGAACGAATCATGAATTATCATGCAATCTCTAACGCCTTCAATTACATCCAGACGGGTATCAACACGATTGAAAGTAGATGTCCTATATGGAATCTTCTCGGCATCACTCCCTATATACAAAGCCGCCAAGACAGCATTGACCGCGTTTTCCACGGCCGCTTCGCCTTTGAACGGGATGTAAAACCGACACACGTCATCACCATAATTGATTTCTATCTGAGTATCTTGCGATGTCTCTTTGACGGCAACAGCAATAGCACCTTCGTGCCCTTTCAGCGACCAACAGACTCTTTTCCCCCTGAATCCGGATTTCTCAATCGCCTCATCCACTATTGGATCATCGGCACAATAAATTATAGATTCGCAATCTTTGAACAAACGCAATTTCTCAAGACATTTTTCTTTATGGGAAATAAAACCGTCATCATGAGCGTCTCCTATATTTGTAAGGATTCCGATAGTTGGCCTTATCACCGACTGCAACACATTCATTTCTCCACAAGTGGAAATTCCTGCTTCAAAAATACCGATTTCGGTCGTATCGTTCATTCCCCACACAGAAAGCGGAACCCCAATCCGGCTATTGAAACTGCGAGGGCTGCGAGTGACACACTTTACAGGAGCCAATATATGATTAAGCCATTCCTTAACTACAGTTTTCCCTTTGCTCCCGGTTATTCCGAAAACAGGCACGGAAAATCTTTCCCGATGTGCGGCCGCTATTTTCTGCAAGGCTTTTTCCACATCAGGCACCACATAAAAATTAACCTCTTCCGGAAACCTTTCCGGAAGCTGCTCGACCACAAAATTCCTGACGCCCTTGTCTATAAGTTGCGATATATAACGATGGCCATCGTTAGTCGAAGTTTTAAGCGCGAAAAAAAGGGAAGTTTCTGGATAGGTTAAAGCTCTGGAATCGGTGAGCAACGTGTCAATCTCGCTATCAGGATTGACAGTAGGCTGCACACCCAATATTTGGGCTATTTTAGATGCGGAATATTTCATCGTCAGTGATAATAATAAACATGACAAAGTTACGTCAAATCCTGTTCTCAAGAAAAAAAATCATTATATTTGTATGCATCTGTAATCCATTTTTTGCATTATGAAAAAATATATCCTCTTAGCTTCAATTTTAGCATTCGGAACTGTCTGTTCTTTTGCCGATACCCCAGGAGGCATTACTCCTGATATGATGGAAAAAATCAAGTCTGCGTATAAAGACTCCCCCACCGACAAGGCTTTACACAATGCTATCTCGGCAAACAACATTGACAATCTTGCAGTAAACGCTGAGAATAAAAACAGTTTTAACTCCGATTTTTCCCATCGAGTAAAAAGCAAAGGCATCACCGACCAGAAGTCATCAGGACGTTGCTGGCTCTTCACCGGATTAAATGTGCTACGAGCCAGGATGATGTCACAGCATGACCTTCCCAAACTTGAACTTTCCCAAAATTACAATTTCTTTTGGGACCAGCTCGAAAAGGCCAACCTTTTTCTACAAGGAATAATCGACACAGCCGACAAAACAATGGATGACAAAACAGTAGAATGGCTGTTTCAGCATCCTCTCAGCGACGGAGGCCAGTACACCGGACTTTCCGATAATATTATGAAATATGGAATAGTGCCTGCTGAAGTCATGTTGGAAACATACAGCAGCAACAACACGACTAAAATGAGGACACTGCTTGGATGGAAACTTAAAGAATGGGGGCTTGAACTCCGAAAAATGCAAGCCGACGGCAATTCGCCGAGCCAACTTGCCGCCCGTAAAACAGATATGCTCGGAGAGACATATCGCATGCTCGCTCTAACATTGGGAGTGCCTCCGACAGAATTCACATGGACTCGCAAAGACTCTGACGGCAACATAATTGACACACGCCGCTACACCCCGCAGTCATTTTACAAAGAATACATTGGCAAGGATTTGAAAAATGACTATGTGATGCTTATGAATGACCCAAGCCGCGAATACTATCGCCTTTATGAAATCGATTATGACCGTCATGCCTATGACGGCCAGAACTGGACATATGTCAATCTGCCGATAGAAGATATCAAAGAGATGGCCATAGAGTCTATCAAAGGAGATGATATGATGTATTTTTCTTGTGATGTGGGAAAATGTTTCGATCGCGAACGCGGAATTCTCGATGTGAACCATTTCGACTACGAATCTCTGTTCGGCACTAAATTCGGCATGAACAAAGCCGACCGTATCCGGACATTTGCCAGTTCCTCATCTCATGCGATGACCTTGGTCGCAGTAGACCTCGATGAAAACGGCAAGCCTCGAAAATGGATGGTTGAAAACAGCTGGGGTCCGGGGGCTAATGACGGACATCTCATTATGACCGACAGATGGTTTGATGAATACATGTTCAGGCTTGTAGTGGATAAGAAATATATTTCTCCGAAAACCAAAGATATTCTTAAACAGAATCCTATACGCCTTCCGGCATGGGATCCGATGTTTGCCGAAGAAGAATGATTTAAAGCAGACGGTTCGAACTTTGAATATTCTGAATTGTTTTACATAGACATCAGCGAATAATCCCGCCGATGCCTATATAAACTTATTATTCACTCCAAAATTCAAAGTTATGAAAACCCACACAAGATTCCACATGTTACATTGTATCCTTCATTTCTCATTAGAAGTTCTTACATTGACCGCTGCAATCGCTACTTTCTGCGAAGTTAAAAAAGCAAGAGAAGAACATAAAGCGGCACACAAAGCCCATAAACATCTTCTCTGAAATCGACAACTGACATTTTATAAACTGCCATAGAAAAAACTTTTATTACAAGGAAACTTTAAAGCCCTTGTAAACAAAAAAAGATATCTGAAGGAGTCGTCATGTAGCAGGCAATAAATGCACAGGATGACTCCTTCTGATATTTTACGTCTATATATCCCACGAATATCGACATAGACACAATTATTTTAGCCCGCACAATAAGAAATTTCAGAGGAATCGCGTTTATTAATTATGGATGTGCTAAACAAACAACAGCGATCTAAATGCATGTCACACGTCAAGAGCAAGGACACCAAACCCGAATTGATTGTGCGGCAATACCTTTATTCTAGGGGCTACCGTTATCGCAAGAATCTGCGCGCTTTACCAGGCACGCCCGATATAGTGCTGAAGAAATACCGTGTTGCCATATTTATCCACGGATGTTTTTGGCACGGGCATGAAACTCATTTACGTATGCCAAAATCCAACAGCGAATATTGGGAAAAGAAGATACGCCGCAACCGAGAACGCGATGAGGAAAACAAAGAACTTCTGCGGCGGCTTGGCTGGAGCGTAATGACTGTATGGGAATGCCAATTACGTCCGGAATGCCGAAGCAAAACACTTCTGGAAATTGAATATCATCTGAACCACAATTATCTTAATCAATTCCGAAACGGCAAACACTATGTTCATGATGATTCGGCATCACCGGCTGCCGCCGAACAAATAGTGTCATATTCCAACACTCATTAAGTTTCCTGCG
>CAZYXN010000022.1:0-27944 GCA_964651105.1 uncultured Muribaculum sp.
CAGCGTTCGAGCCATACTTTATTGCGCTATCTGAGTTTTATCGGACAGCAATATATTTTTATTGTTTATTATTCAGTTCATTTCGCAATCGCGTGTCGGGAGGACAAACCGATGCGGTTTTCTATATGATGTGGGCGCGGCTCCGCGTTTTCCTGATGAAGGAAGAGGCCGCGACCTCGTTGTTGTCTACTTAGGTGGACTTCCCGCGCGTCGGTGCCGGATGTCGGGGTTAATGTCATGCGCGCATATGGACTGTATAAGCTCATTCTGCCGCATAGTGGTTTAAGAAAAAGCGGAGCCGGTCGCGCCAGACCGGAGCTTCCGACTCCGCCGCACTTAAAATATAATTATCAATCCTATATGATAGTTAAGGTTTAAAGCGTCACTGTCTGAGGAGGAACAATACGCCAGTTAAGCACATTGAGTTTAGCAGAAATATAATAAGTCTGTTCATCAGCCGGAGGAACAATCGGCTGATCTTCGTCACGAAGAGCGGTCGCAAGACCAGAAATGCTTGTTACATTGATCTCATAAATATGGTTACGGACAAGGCCGAATGAACCGGCACGAGCCTTTTTCCAATCAAGCTTACCATCAGTATAATCTGCTGTATTGAAGCCTAAATGCTGAATAGGGATATTGAAATAAGCCAATCCATCACCATATTGGGTAGCATAACCGGCAGTCAAAAGGTTAGCATTTACTTTATCAACATTGTCCTTTGTTATGTCAACATATCTTTGATTTTCAGGCTTGGTAGCATCATAATAACAATAACCGGTAGGAACTGCTGTTACAACACCGTTGTCATCTTTAGTTGATGCAATCTGGAGAGCGACAAATCGACCTGCAACAGTAGCTTCAGCTTCGTCACGCACAGCTTTAGCAGGATGTTCAACGGTGAAAAGAGGAGTGGCTGTAGCCGGTTGTGACTTTATCGGAGTGTGATTAGTCGCATCCAATACGATATTCTGATTGGCGGCCATCGCGTCAATTATATTAGCTTTTGTAACATATACATTCCATTTCCCATTTGTTTTACCATAAAGCCAGAAACTGGTTTTCGCATCAAGAGCGGAAGCGTTTTCTGTTTCAGGAGTCATGACATAACGGCCAACGATTACAGCACCAGATACCACAGCAACGGGATTATAATCCTTGGCATTCTTCCAAGCGGCAGCACTTGCGGTAGTTTCACGTGAATAAAATGAATTGGCGGAGGCAAAACCGGCAGTAGTAGTATATGGAATTTTTTCAACACTTGCGCTTGCAATTTCTTTATAGGAGAAATATTTCAGATCATAAGTCTCCCCATCCTGAATATTATCAGAGACTTTAGGATATTTTGCAGAAAAGTAAGAGGGAGAACAGCCCCAGTAGCTTCTATCATTAGTATCATCATTCCAACCCCAATCAAGTAAATTATTTAACTGGGCATATGATGGTTTTTCATTAATATCAGGAGTTGTTGTTGACGAAGTGTTTATTGCATATTTCTTCAAAACATACATATTCTCATCAATGGCATTAGGACGCCAATATTCCGGAACGAATTTAAGAGTATAACCGTTCACCATAGCATCACCATTGGCATCAATTGCATTATCAGCTATTACACCATCAGCAGGAGACAAAGAAAGACCAATCTTTGCAGCATAACGTTCAACAAATATTTCAATTGCCGGATTGTCTATTGCATCAGCCTTCTTCGCATAAAGTTGTGAAGTTGTAATAGGAGTTGCAACCATTCTCACTTTGGTTTCACCTGTAATAGGATTATCCCCATAATATACAGAGTTACTCATCGGATAGTAAGTAGAGGTGCCAACTGTCTGTCTAACAGCATTTACCTGCATGCTTTCAACAGCATCAATGGAAGAGTTTGTCAAACTTCCCGGATTAAGAGCATTTACAAATGCCATTACATAAGAAGGCATATTTTGCCCTGCTGAAAGCTTAATTTCAACAGCAGAAGTCCATATTTTGTTAACACTTCCAGTTGTTCCGGAATCGAACGTTCCTTCATCATCGTCGTCATCGTTTTTATTGTTATTAAACTCAAACGGCGCAGTATAGAGCCAATCTCCATTTGCATCATAAAATGCGAAATGAAGAGTATTCACATAGTTTTCAGCATCAGTACCAGTATTGAAAGTCGGATCAGTAGCTTCACCACCCGCACGACTGCCTGATTGGGTAGGACTACAAATAGTCACATTAATGTAGCGGCTTTGGTCGTATTCCGCCACACCATTGTCAATGCCCTTGTCGACGGGGGCATCATCGGAACATGCCGTAAAGGCGCCACCCATTGCTAAAGCGGCAACTGCCCCGAAAAACAGATTAGTTTTTTTCATTGCAATTAAATAATTAAAATTGATTGAATAAAATAATGATTACTATTGTTCTAAATTGATGAATCCAAGCTCGTTCAACCGCTCGACAGCGCGTCGGGCCTCAGGCAAGCGAGCTGATTTCAAAAGCCGGAGAGCAGCATCATAGTCGCCGGTCTTGGCCTCGAGAATGCCACGCGCGTATATCGCCTCGTCGGAGTTTCCGGCTTTAGCCAGATAGGCCCGCGCCATGTCATATTCACCATGGCCGATAGCCGTGTTGGCGGCGTTGAGATTGGCAATCTCCGACGACGGATACATGCGCACCGCCACCTCCATGACCTCCTGGAACTCAGGGGTGTTCTCGTCGAGACTCTGAGCGAGACGGAAGAGCTCTTCAAGCGAAAGATTCTGCGGGGCTGAAGCCATGACAGCGGCAATCTCCTCGACAGTCACATAGTTGCGCACATTATAGTTGACGGCATAGTCGGAATGGCGCAGTCCGGGATAGACCTCTTTTAGAAGGAAAGCGTACTGCTCGGGATAACGCGACTTCAGGCGCCATTCCCGCACGTCGGGAGCAAGAGAAGTGTCGGTAATCACGCCAAGTATGCCGGAACGGTCGGCGATATCGGAATTTTCCATATATTTAATAAGTCCCTGCCAGTCCTCGGCCTCCCATGAGGTGGTCATAAGACTCGACGGGAAACTGTAAAGCTCGCGCACGTAATCCACGAGAGCCTTTGTACGGCCTTTTGCAAGACGCTCATTATTGGCATACGAACCTTCAGGCGAAGCATAACCCTTGACCGAAAGCGACGTGATGGTCACGTCTTTGTCATTCTTAACAGCGTCGATTGTGGCGCGGATTGCGGCAAGTTCCTCGGGATTGCGGCGATAGTCGGGGTAGATGACGGTCTTGTTGACGGGGAAGTCGATGTAAGCCGAACCGTGAACCTCGCGCGTCTTGACCGCCTCGGCCTCGGGCTTGACATAGACAAGCACAGGCTCGAACACTCGCGGACGGAAATCAAGAACCGCAAGATCGTCGCTTACAGGATTGCCGATTGCTTCGCCGCAACATCCGTCGACCTCGCGCTTCATCACAAGTGTCGACATCTCCATCCATGAGGCATAAGGAAGCACTTCGGAATAGGCATATGCTCCATCCTTGCCTGAACGAAGCATATAGTAGCGGTCACTGTCGCCGTCGCGACGCAGACGCTGATAGTAGCGGGTGCGTCCGGCCACGACAACCGGCTTGAGCCAGAGCGAGTCGTTGCCGTTGGTCAAAAGCGGCCGGAACCACTCTTCGCGGTTGGCAGCAGGTTTCACTGCAGCCGGGTCGACAGTCATGTTGACAATAAGATTGCTTTCCGACCTCTCTACTGCTATATCGCTGACAGGGTCGGTCGCCGACACCGACAAAGCGCCGGCGGCGCATGCTATGCTGAGAAATATCTGTTTCATAGTTATTCGTTGACGTGATGATAGGTGAGGTGATTAAAATATATAGACCAGGCTCAATGCGGCTTTTGTGGGGCCTATATAATTGTGGGAACGGTCACGGCTTATTTTCCGGCCGCAACCGGCGCATTCAAATGTGTCAAACCGAGTATAAATCCACCCTATCCCGATTTCAGCCTCAAGATTGAAGTGCTTGCTCAGAATCCACGAGTATCCGTAACCCACTCCAAGACCTCCATACCATCCCTGATAGCGATGGTCTTTAAGATTTTCAAGATTCGTGCCGAGAAAATTGAGACCGCCCATATTGATGTGGCCAACATTATATTGGCCGCCGAGAGCATGAGCAGCAAAAAAATGTCCGGCGAAAGCATCGCAAAGCCAGTAACGCGCCTCAGGCTGAACCATCCAGTGTTTCCACTTCTTGCCGTGCGATAGAGTCCAGGCATTGAAATTGCCCGACAAATCGACCGACCATTTAGGAGCCACGCGGGCTTCCGCTCCGGCATTGACAGTCAGGAGCGCATCATAGAGCAAATTGGTCTTGACCGCGATGTCCTGCGCTTTGACCGCTCCCATAGAAACAGCCAGCGCCAATAGGAAGATAAAAATCTTTTTCATTATATATAATTGCACTATTTATTCCAATGTAATGAACAAATGCTTCCACATATCCAGACTATTCCCCTCGTACAGGACAATAGAGAGTATGGTTCCTTCATATTGTGTTATTTTTTCAGTTTATTAAATCGATGTTTTCAAGTTATTTCTTCATCGTGCTCTCCAACAAAAATCAAAATCTCTTGCCAAGAGATTTTGGAAAGAAGCATTCTGGTTTAATTAAAATGAAAAAGATGTAAAGTCATTACTATATAAAACCACAATCTCCGTATGATGGAATTAACTGCCGTCGGAATCGCGGACTGCTCCTTCATCACACCTATTTATCATAAAGACATACATAGTGCATTATATATAATGAAAAAGATTTTTATCTTACTACTGGCGTTAATAGCGTATGCCGAATCAGCGAAAGCACAGGACATCGCAGTCAAAACCAATTTGCTCTACGATGCGTTGCTCAACGTTAATCTCGGTGCGGAAGTCGGGCTGGCTCCCCGATGGACTTTCGACCTGTCGGCAGACTACAACGCCTGGACTCTATCACACGGCAGAAAATGGAAACACTGGATGATTCAACCCGAAGCCCGCTATTGGTTTTGCGACCGTTTCGTAGGGCACTTCGTAGGAGCCCATATGCTCGGAGGCCAATACAATGTGGGGAATCTCGACAATTCCATACATTTTCTCGGCACTGATTTTTCCAAACTGTCTGACCGCCGCTATCAAGGCTGGGGCATCGGCGCCGGCGTAGCCTACGGGTATTCCTGGATCATCGACCGTCACTGGAACATAGAGGGCGAAATCGGGTTCGGATGGGTGTATACACGTTCCGACGTGTATCCTTGCGCCGAGTGCGGCACCAAAATCCAGAGCGGAAAGGTTCACAATTATGTGGGCCCGACCAAGGCGGCAATAAATCTTGTGTACACTTTTTAAATCATCGTTGGATAATGAACATCATTAATCATACCGCAAAAATAGCGGCCCTCTGTCTGTTGCCGGGATATTTTGCTCCGGAAATGGCCGCTCAGTCGATCATGGACGGCAGCGTGATCCTGCGTGATGTGGCGGTGTCGAGAGCCGACGACCGTCTTCTTGTGTCGATGGACATCGACACGGAAGCGCTGAAGGTCAGCTCTAACCGCGAAGTGACCCTGACTCCCATGCTCACTCTCGGAATCGACACCCTGAAAATGCATACAGTGACGATCGCGGGACGCAACCGCTACTTCGTGAACCTGCGCAACGGAACGATCGCCGACGGCGCGGAACTTTATCGCAGCGGAGAGCAGCCGGTAATCAGGTACTCGGAAAAAGTCGAATATGCCGACTGGATGAAAAACGCCACCCTCGCCGTGGCCAACGAGACCTCGGGATGCTGCAGCGAAGAGATGGACCACGGATATGATCCGCTGCTCGCCATCAACTTCGAGCCGCCGACATTCAGGCCGGAATTCGTGTATGTGCGTCCGGTAGCTACGCCCAAAATCAATGTGCTCGAAGGTTCGGCCTACATAGACTTCCCTGTGAGCCGCACCGAAATCTATCCCGATTACCGCCGCAACCCTGCCGAGCTTCAGAAGATTCTCGCCACTATCGATGCCGTAAAAAACGATGCCGACACACGCATCATCGCCCTGTCGATAAAGGGATACGCATCGCCTGAAAGCCCGTATTCCAACAATGAGCGGCTCGCCAAAGGCCGTACCGCGTCGCTTAAAGACTATGTGCAACGGCAATATTCATTCCCCGAGTCAATCATCGCCACCTCTTACGAGCCTGAGGACTGGGCCGGACTGGAGCGTTATGTCGAACAGTCGTCGCTTGAAAACCGTGATGCAATCCTCGGCATAATCAGAGGGTCTCTCGAACCCGACGCAAAGGAAGCGAAGATAAAAAAGACTTTCCCCGCCGACTACGCGTTCTTGCTGAAAAACGTGTATCCGGGACTGAGACATTCCGACTATGCCGTCAAATATGAAGTGCGCGCCTACACCGATGTCGACGAAATCAAACGGATGCTGAAAACCCAACCGTCGAAACTGAGCCTTAACGAGATGTATCTCGCGGCACAGACCATGGAGCCGGGCAGCCCGGAGTTTGACGAGACATTTGACATAGCTGTCAGGATGTTTCCTCATGACAGCGTGGCCAATCTCAACGCCGCGAATGTCGCAATGCAAATCGGCGACATGAAACGCGCCCGACGCTATCTTGACAATGCCGGGACATCTCCGCAGGCTGTCTACGCGCGTGGAGTGCTTGCGGCAATGTCGGGTGATTATGACGCAGCCATACCCCTGCTGGAGAAAGCCGGCGCGGAAGGCGTAAAGGAGGCTGCGGCCATGATAGAGCAGATAAAAGAGATACAATCATATACGCCTGTGGCGAAAATAAACAATTCAACCAAATAAAATAAACCAATGAGAATGAAATTCAAATTTTTAAGCACATGCATGATGTCAGCTCTGGCAGCGGTTATGATGACCGGCTGTAGCAGCGATGACATCAAGGTCGACGAACCCGACCAGGGTGGAAACACCTCGGAAGATGCTGTCTACATGAACGTGACAGTGCAATTGCCGGGCGCAGCCAACTATGGAAGAAGCTCTACCGGAGATGAAGGAGGAAGCACTGACGGCGAAGAAACCGGAAACGCTGACGAAAACCTCGTAAAAAACGTAGTGATCGTATTCGCTAATAATACCGACCTCTCGCTCATCGCTTACGGAGAGCAGTCCACCACTCCAACTGCCGACACTGACGGCACTATTTCATCCACTCAGAAAATCAGCAAGTCAGCGCTCTCAGGATATTATGGCGAAGACGAAACACTCACCACTGAAGAACAGACAGTAAGAGTTTTTGTATTCTGCAACGCTACCAGCCACCTGAAGCAGATTTTGGCCGACAACACCAAAACTGCCACATGGTTTAACGAAGTGTGCCGCATAAACGAAACTCCAACCTCAATCGACAATTCAGCTATCTGGGGCGGAGAAAACCACACTGCAGGCTTCCTGATGTCATCGGCCAATAAATCAGAAAAGAAACTTCCTGCCACACTTAGCGCATGGAGCAATTACTCTACTCCCGAAAAAGCGTTCAAATTGTCAGGGTCAAACCCAAGCACTACTGACTCCGACCAAGACATCGATAACAGCTCCAGTCCTATAAAAGTTGAGAGAAGCGTGGCACGCTTTGACTTCAAAGACGGCAGCACGCTTGGTAATTGTAAATACAACGTAGTATCAGAAACCAACGGCGAGAATACCAATGTCGTGCTTCAAGTGCAGCTCACTAAGATGGGATTGGTCAACATGAGCAACAGCTTCTACTACTTGCGCCGCACATCTGACGACGGCACTAACGATGAGACTAAAAATCCAACAATCGGAGGCACCGAAATAAAGAGCAATTATGTTGTGGACGCAGATGCCGCTGAAAAGGCCGATGGCTCACTGATTAAAAATCTGACGTTCGGAAACAACTTCAACTTCCCGCTATGGCGCGTATACAGCCCTGAAGGAGGAGACAAATACTGGGCAATCGACGAAAACGCGCGCAAACAATGGTATGTTTCAACTATCTCTGATGTGCTTAATGGCCGTGATGATATTGACGAGGATTCATGGGGCAGCAGCCTGGAAAACAAAAAAAATTATAAAATCTGGCGTTATGTGACTGAAAACACAATCCCCGGCCCTGTGGAAAACGAAGCGAAAGGGATCACCACCGGCGTTGTGTTCAAGGCCAAGTTTGTAGTTCCTGATGATGCTGATATAAATTCAACCCTGGTAAAAGCTATCCAGAACGCAACAGGTAATTCGGAAACCGATGAGATACTTTATTACTACGGAAACAACATCTATGTGACCTGGCGTGAAGTGCGCGCAGCGGCTATCGAGGCCGGCACAGGAAGTGATATGTACCGTGATGTATTCGGCACACTGAAAGAGGCAGTCCCGGCGGTAGGCGAAAAAGGAGAGGACGGGAAGACCTATACCGGCTCTGTATTCAGCGACGACCCCAAAAGCCCCGACTACCTGTGGAACGAATGGCACAACAACGGTATTGAAAACAAGACCAAATTGGCGGCATTCAAGGATGCGGCTGTAAACCTCAAGGAATACGATGACGAAGGTAACGTTGTTGACACACGTCCCGGTTTCACTCTTTACCAGTCAAGCCTTGACAACGATCAACCGGGATATTACTGCTACTATTACTACTGGAACCGCCACAACGACAACGGCAACAACGGACTTATGTCCCCGATGGAATTCGCTGTGGTTCGTAACAACATCTACAAACTCGCTGTCACCAACATCAAGCGTCTCGGCCATCCGCGTATCTCAGACAACGATCCCGACCCTGAAAAACCGGATGATCCCGATGAAAGCGGCGACGTGTATATCGATGTCGATTTCCAGATTCTTCACTGGACAGTACGCGTAAACAACATTGAATTTTAAAAAATTATGACAGGCAATAAGCTGAATATGATTTCACGGTTTATAGGTGCGATGTTCTGCATCGCATCTATAAGCATTGCCTTGCCTTCGTGCGAAAAGCTGTATGAGGATCTCGATCCGTGTCCTCATGGAGTTTCACTGCGTTTTATCTATGATTACAATATGGAGTGGGCCAACGCGTTTCCCAAGCAGGTCGATTGCCTCACTCTGTACATCTATGACGAAGACGGCGATTATGTCGACACAAAGGTCGTGACCGGCGCGGAGCTTCAGGACGAGTCCTACCGCATGACACTGGATCTTGAAAAAGGAGTGTACCGGTTTGTGGCTTACGGAGGAATGGCATGTGAAAAAGCCTCTTTCTCATGGGCCGGAATTCCGTCGCAAGGAAGCCGTTACACCGATCTTGTCACAAAAATGGATATTTCGCAGGTCAATTCTCCGATAGCTGAACAGCGTCGCCTGCATGATATGTTCTGGGGCGAACTGACGCTTGCTACCGCCGATTTATACAGCGAGGGCACGGTAGAAATGAAGAAGAACACCAACAATCTGCGCATCGTGTTGCAGCAGGAAAACGGGAAACCGGTGGATGTCAACGATTTTGATTTTGCAATAACCGACAACAACTCTGTATTCGGCCATGACAACGACCTGATTACCGAAAACGTATCTCCGGTCACTTATCGCCCGTGGTCAACGGGACAAGCGCAGACCGGCGTGTCAATCGTAGGTGACAAAGTGGTGCCCGAAGCGGTGGTTGTGGCTTACGCCGAGCTGAGCATTTCGAGATTGATGCTTAAAAATGAGCCCAATCTTCTTATCACAAGAAAGTCAGACGGAAAAGTGATTGTTGATTTTCCGCTTATCACATATCTTACATTGCTATGCAGCGACAATTACCGTAAACCGCCCTACAATCTTACCGACAATCAGGAATATCTTGACAGGGAAAGCAACTATGCGATGGTATTCTTCCTCCAACCCGACCACACCTGGCTCGATACAAGGATAGTGGTTAACAACTGGATAGTAAGGATAAACAATGCCGAACTCTGATATAGAACCGAATTTTTAATATCCGACAGGCTGATGATAGACAAACTGTTGAAATATCTTTTTAAAACCTTAATATGTCTGGTATTGATGTCCATGACCATGTCATGCGGCAGAGATAGCCGTGACGACTCTCCCCTTCCCCCCGACGAGCCGGAACCGGGAACGGTGACTGTCGCCTTGTCGGCCCGCGCTTTTGACGCTATGGAGATCTCAGACACTCCCTACGCCGAAAGAATGCACAATATCCGCATAGTAATACTCAGCCGGAAAGATGACGAGCAGTGGATTGTCGAACATAATTATTTTGAAGGATTTTCATCGGGAACCACCGTTTCAGGCACAAGACAGTTCAAAGTCAAAGCCAATGCAAAGAAACGCATCTATATTATTGCCAATGGCGGAGCATGCGAAATCCATAATGGAGCCACGCCACTGGAAATAAGCGACGGCTCACTATATATTCCCGACTCAAACGGCCTTTCGGTCATTGATCGGGCCACATTCTCCATACCCGAAGACAGCGCGCTCCAGAGCATCCCTATGACAGCCGTATATGAACTGGAAGTAGAAGACAAGGACACGGAGACAAAATGCAGCCTCGTCAGAGCGGTGAACAAACTAACGCTCAGTGTCAATAACGCCACACAGACTCCGACCGACCCTGCCAATCCTTCATCATCACTGAAGAGGTCGATAAGACTTCTCGGATGGTCGCTTGACAAAACGGCAGCCGACAATTATCTGATGCCGCACGTCAACAAAAACGCAGCCGGGGCATATTGGGTGGCCGACACCGACCGCAACACTGAAATCGCACTTTCAGGAAACTGGGTTGACTGGCTGGCCGAAGAAACAAAAAAGAACCAGGAGACCGACATACTGCGTTACCAGTGGCTAACCGATTATGAGATTCCGGCCGGTACCGAACGTAAACCTATGACTTACATCTATGAAACAGCGCCACAAATTGATGCCGACGGATCGTCGACCTCCTACACCGCGCCTGCGGTATATTTTACCGAAAGTTCGGAGCGTATAGACGGCAACCCGTTGAAACTACAGGAATATACGTTTACATTATTCACTGAAGAGAGATATGAAGGCGATTCAGAATGGAAGAAACGCCAATATACAGCGGTTCTGCCTCAAGTGGCGTCGCTTTTCCGAAACACTCATGTGGTAATCAACGCCTCCATAAACTATTATTATGATTTTACTCTTAAAGTCGAAGAACAGCCATATTCATATGTGAATCTCAATCCGGATTTCGGGCTTGACAGGGACGACGACGGGAATATAATCATAAAAAGACCCGGAACGACCGATTGAACGCCACACCACGATACATGCCATAAAGTAAAAAAGAATGTTAGCTAATTGTTACAAATATATATCACGTATTCTGCCTGCGGCATTGGCTATATGCGGCTCGGCATTAGCGTTTGTCGCCTGTGAAGACGATTTCAACAACCGCAACGGAGGTATGCCTGAAGGCACGGGGACAATAAGCCTGAACATGGAATTCGCCCCTATGGCCGCCGCTCTCGACAAAGGCCGCGCCGCCGAAACCGCAGGAGGCAAGGCTCTCAACGGCATCGACGACATGTGCATCCTCTTTTATGACACTAATGGCAATCTGCTTGAAGACTACGTGTATTACTATAATTCGGATGCGTCCAAAAAACCTGTCGAAATTCCCTATGACCGATTTTTCTCCGGCAACGGACGTTTTAAGAATGTGCCCCGCAGCGATGCCGACGCGTCCAATAATCATAACGCTCAGGAGGAATCGATGCAAGGGGAATTTGACATGATAAAAATCCCTTACGGAAACTACTATATAATAGGCGTTGCCAACCTCGGCAACGCGAAATCGGAAAAATACACGACTGAAACCACGACATACAAGGAACTTTTCTCTCCGGCCGATAAAAACAACAGCGCGTCGACAATCGAAGGCATAAGGAAATGGAGACTGGAGTGGGACGCGTCTCTGCTTGCCAATAATGCCGAAATGTTTGGATGTTTCTCTACCGATCAGACATCGAGCGAAGCCGCCAACCTTTTCTCGGTAAAAGAATTGCCTACGGCGCTTGTCAACCGCAACGGATTGAAATTCACGGCATGGTTACGGCGCGCCGCGTCAAAAGTCACAATCGCTTTTGACGGAGAGAAATTGCGTGACAATATATGGATTCATCTCAAATCGGCGACTGTCAAGGATATACCTGTGAGTTGCGATTTAGGCCGACAGTCTATGGTTACCGACTCGGACAGTCTTATCAATGAAAGCGGACAGTCAATTGACTACACCCACGGACTGGAAGCTACTCAGACCACATCCGACGGAGGAAAATACAACACCAACTGGCAAACTATTACCCGTGGAATTAAATATCCTGCAAAGGAGGAGGAGCGTCACACCGAATCGGAACTTTCTCTTTTCTTCTATGAAAATATGCAGGGTATCGGACGCGACAAACGCCAATATCCCGAATTAGGCCCCGACGGAAACCCTACGGGAAATGTCGCTGACAACACCATACAGAAAGATGACAAACCGTGCGGCACATATATCGAAGTCACGGCGTTTTACCGCTCACGAGATATAGTTGTAAGCAACGGCGACATCATATACCGCTTCATGCTCGGACAGGACGAAAAAACCGACTACAATGCGGAACGCAACTATCACTACCGTCTCACACTTCAGTTCAACGGAAAAGCCAACGACTATGACTGGCATATCGATTATGACGAAGAATCCGGCATCAAAGTTCCTATCCCCTACTATTACGTGCCGTACATGTACAATCAGCAGATGTACTACCCCGTAACAATCATAGGCGAAATCACCGGAGAGCTTAGAGCTGAAATCACCCGTTCGGATTGGGGGCCTTACAATCCCGAAACCGAATCGGCTCCCTCGGCATCCGAGTATACCTATTATACCAACACGGTTGTAAACGACGGACCATGGCATGGATTTCTTTCATTGCGTCAGGCTCCAATGGAAACTGCAGAGAATGGAGAGAGAACATATAAGGCAGCTATTGGCTCTCATACAAATTATCTTTCTACTTATAATGAAGAGTATTGGAAAGGCAACGGAAACGCATCACTGGGAGAGAAAGTAAGTCATCGTGGAATAAGATATTATAACACTGACGGAACACCTATATCAGGAAAAGGCAGTGAAAATGCTAGCGACTCAATAAACGACGGGACTTATCAGGTAAGCCAGACGATTGTAAACGGAGTAAAGCATACCACATTTCTTATTCCTTTATACTCTCGCGAAATAAATCTGATTAAGACAGCCGGTTTCCGTGGAAATAATCCATATATCGGTTATTATCGTTATGCAGAAATAACATTTACCGCGACAGTTAACGGAAAGGAACAGAAGAATATAGCCAAAATTCTCCAAGTGCCTCGTATTGTGAATCCCAAAGGCATATATCGCAGTTATAATTGTGACGATCCCTTTAATGTCCATCTGATGAAACTTGAACACGAAAATGATGCGACTTATACACCGGTAAAATCTACAGGAGGGCCCTGGAGTGCCGAAATTGAATTTATGGAAGGGAGCGGATGGCTGTCAGTCGGAGGGAGAACGACCGTCGGCTCCAAAATTCACGGATACACCGACAGTGATATTGAATTTGATGTAAAATTCCTGTCAAAGCTTAGTAATCCCGACGATGTCCGTTGCGCTATTATCAAGGTGCTATATCATAATTATACCTGTACTCATCGTATTATGGTTCGCCAGGGTTATGCCCCCGTCAATCTCACTACTGGAGGTACGAAAAATTCAAAATGGCATGTCAGCAACCTGGAATATGTCGAAAATGTCTCAGGCAATCTAATCGCTCACGAAGAAGAATCACCTCGTGGAGAAGGTTCGATGTTCAAACGCGGAAACTATCTTACCGCTATTGCATCGCAAAACAATAAACTTGAAAATCAAGGGAAAGGTCTTAATACATACAATTTAGCTCCATACTCTCCTGCTGACAAAAATCCAAAACAATCCAAATGGGGTGATATCAATTTCAATAGAAATAGCACTCTTCCGCAGGCCAATTTTAAATTGCCGGGAAGTTCCACAACTTGCCATGTCGCAAGTTATGAGGATTTTGAGGATTTACGTAAACATTGTGATTTCGGAGCCGGAATTCTCTATGGCGATGGCGCTACCCAGACCCAGACAGATGCGTCAATAGTTCGTGGATATGCTTCATACATCGAGAAAGATCGTCAACAATACGGAATGCGAGGATGGTTCGTATATAATAGTAATTTAAACGGACGTAATCTGTTTTTCCCGATTGGAGTAGCAGGACATGGACGTAGAAAACAAGGAATGCCTACAGGTATTGCATATCTAAGAGAAACTGATTACGGAGTGATGAGATATGCCCATCGTGTAGGGTTAATGCCCGATGGCGCCGGCAACTATGCTGAATACAGACCGTTATTATACACAATGAGTACTCAACATGGAGCAATATATTGGCTGGACGGAAGTAATAGCCAAAATTATGCCTGGGATATAAATTATTCCACATTCGATTTCAATACATTTACCAAAGATGCTATTGAAATATGGACAGAGGGTTCAGATGCATGTTTCATCCGTTTAGTTGAAGATTAGTTTTACAGTGATTATAGGGCAATACAAGCACGTCATGGCACCATATAACGGAGTTATGACGCGCTTATTTTTTATCTGACGATTTAGGGATTTTGCATTTTTGCTTATAAGAATTATCTTTGTGTGGCATTTTTCCCAAAAATACACTTAATTGCAATTATCAATTTTCTTAGACAATGGATAAACGGCCCTTATTTATAATATTTTACGGATTTATAGTCTCCATAATCATGGCAGCATGCGTAAACAACGCCCGTAATGCAACCACAAACGAGACAAAACCTGTCATATCCCGTGAAAACAATACACCCCCTCAACTTCCGCTGCCTGATGTGCCGAAAACAATGACGACTACTGAAGAAAGGGCGGCGTATGTCCTGACTCATTTCTGGGATGCGATGGACTTCAACGACACGATAAACAGCAATGACAAAGATGTCATCGAACAAAACTTTGTCAATTTCGCCAGCATTTTCAATATAACCGAGCCGGATACTGTTTTAAAAAGTTTTGACATTCTAATGTCACGGGCAGAATCAAATCCTGAATGCTACACTCTTCTCATTGAAGTCGCCGAAAAGTATCTTTATGACCCCAACTCGCCGATGCTCAATGAAAATGCTTATATTCAATTTTTAAAAAGCATAACGAAATCAGGATTCCTGGCCGATGACACCCTCATGCGTTACAACGAGCAGCTTAAAGACGCGCTCAAAAATCAACCCGGAAGCAACGCCGCTGATTTTATCTTTATAGACACCCAGGGGAAAAAACATACCCTGCATGATTCTAATAAAAAAGAGAGCTATCGGGCCATACTGTTCTATGACCCCGAATGTGAGCAATGCAAAGCAACGGAACATGTATTGACAGAGAGCCCGATTCTGAAAAAGGCCATTGACAATAATATCATCGACATGTTGACCATATATTGTGACGGCGACATTACAATATGGGAGAAACACAAGAATGACCTGCCTGACAGCTGGATAAACGCATATTCTCCCGACGGCGAAATTGATAGGACGGAAGCATATGTCATCAGAGCAATGCCGACTATGTATCTGCTTGCCCCCGACAACACTGTCATATTAAAAGATGCCGACACGCAGACAATCCTGTCGGCAATCGCGTCGCTTCTGCAGAATTAAAAAGGCAGAAATTTGCGCAGCTCCGACTGTTCGAGACCACGCCGTAACGCATAATCCTCAAACTGGTCTTCCCCTATATTTCCAAGTACAAAGTAATGGCTGTCAGGATGGGAAATCATGAGACCGGATGTCGAAGCCGCCGGCGACATGGCGCCATGCTCCGTAAGTGCGATTCCCAACGATGAATAGTCCAAGATTCTGTCAAGTTCAAATATCAGAGACTGATCGGGCAACGAGGGATATCCTACTGCCGGACGTATGCCTTTGTAATATTGCCTGAGCAGATTACGAGGATTATCATCCTCTTCAGGTGAATAACCCCACTGATGGCGACGCACGCGCATATGTGTCAATTCGGTAGCAGCTTCCACAAGGCGGTCGGCTATAGTCTGATACAATATCGCCTTGTAATCGTCGCCTTCTGATTTGAAGCCGTCAATAAGTTTTTCAATATCACGTCCGGCAGTTACAGCAAACAGACCGATCCAGTCATCGGCAGGAGCGATAAAATCGGCAAGAGAAACGGAACTCTCCCCTATCGTCTGCCGGCGCAACATAGGCAATCTCACTTCCCAGTCTTTATGACAAACCACGATATCATCGCCATCTCTATGAGCCGGAAGAATGGCGACTTTAGCTTTAAGCGTCAACGCCATATCCTCAAGAGCATCAAGCACTCTGACAGCTTCTTTCAGAAGTTGCATCGCCTCCGCTCCTTTTTTGACCTTATCCCGAGGAAGCTGAGCGAGCCACTGAGCCTTGCAGTGGTCACATCCCTGCAACTCCATAATTTCGGCAAATGACGCATCAAGTTTCCATGCCGACAGAAACGCTCTCCAGTTTATCATCAACCGCACGTCGGCTATGCTTATCTCCTCACATTGAATTCCCGGATACAAAGGACGCATGGGAGAATCGGCGAATGCAGGCGCGTTTTTACGGGCATCGGAAAGCGATATCAGAAGCGATGACACATGTTCTCGACGCAGACGCTGTTGCTCCCGCTCGTTTTCCGCCACCGCCTCATCATGCGTGGAAGGATTTATAAGCCTCTGAGCTACCGAGGGCATCATGGCTGCGTCACGCGTATACACGACCGGTCCTCCATAACACGGGGCAATCTTCACCGCCGTGTGAAGAGCCGATGTTGTCGCTCCACCTATCAACAACGGAATCCTCATGTTGTTTATCTCCATCAGCCGAGCCACATTGCACATTTCATCCAATGACGGAGTTATCAGTCCGCTAAGACCGATGAAATCCGCTTTCTCTTCAATCGCACGTTTTACAATATCCTCTCCGGGAACCATAACTCCCATATCGACCATATCATAACCGTTGCAATTCATTATAACGCTTACAATATTTTTCCCGATATCATGCACATCACCTTTCACTGTAGCTATAACCATTTTGCCGGAAAATGACGTTTGGGCAGCCTGTTTTTCATCTTCAATGAAAGGTGTGAGTATATTTACGGCCTGTTTCATAGTCCGCGCGCTTTTAACCACCTGAGGCAAAAACATCTTTCCCGCTCCAAACAGCTCTCCGACTCTGCCCATACCCTCCATCAACGGGCCATCGACTACAGCAAGCGCCGAGCCGCATTCCCGCATCGCATCCTCAAGCACAATTTGAAGATTGTCGACTGAGCCACGGACAAGCATTTCTACAATTTTACGCGACGGAGAGATTATTCCGACATTCTGTTCTTTCGGCCCGGAAGGTTCTCCTGAAGCGTCGGCTTTAATCCGGGCCGCAATATCGACAAGGCGTTCAGTAGCATCAGCGTCACGATTCAGAAGCACATCGTCTATCGCCGATGCCAACTCGGAACCGACAGATTCGACAGGCACAGCCGTCGCGACATTCACTATCGCCATATCCATACCTTCTTCTTTGGCATGCTTTAGAAACATGGCATGCATAGCTTCTCTTACCGGATTGTTGCCACGGAATGAAAAAGACAGATTACTGATGCCTCCGCTGACTTTCGCGCCCGGTAGATTGGTTTTAATCCATCTTACAGCTTTTATAAAATCGGCCGCATAATCGGCATGCGCTTCAATTCCTGTCGCGACAGCAAGAACATTTGGGTCAAACACGATGTCACACCCCTCAAATCCTATTTCTTTGGTCAACAAGTCATAAGCGCGCCGGCACACTTCAATACGGCGTTCAAAAGTGTCGGCCTGGCCTCTCTCATCAAAAGCCATCACAACGACAGCAGCACCCATCTCCTTTATGTGACGGGCTTTAGCAAGAAACTTCTCCTCTCCCTCTTTTAAACTTATCGAATTAACAACCGGACGACCCTGAATTCTTTTAAGCCCTTCAGCAATCACATTCCAATCGGAGGAATCAATCATCACCGGCACACAAGCTACATCAGGCTCCACGCCAATGCGGGCGAGAAATGAATTCATCTCGGCAACCGCGTCAAGCATGGAATCATCAAGATTCACGTCAATAATTTTGGCTCCGGATTTAATCTGTCCGGCCGCAACGCCAATCGCCTCATCAATCAACTTCTCTTTTATCAATCTCAGAAATTTACGGCTTCCTGCCACATTACAGCGTTCGCCTACCGGAATAAAACCGCTTTCATCGCTTATCTCGAGCGGCTCAAGTCCGGCAAGAATCATTTTCGCTTTCTTTTCAGGGACAGGTCTTGGATTGTATCGAGTCGCTCTCTCGGCTATACGGCGTATATGTTCGGGAGTTGTGCCGCAACATCCTCCTATTATGTTGACATATTCATTTTTAAGCATCAAGTCGACCTTAGCGGCCATTTTTTCGGGAGTCTCATCATATTCTCCCATCGCATTAGGCAATCCGGCATTAGGATAGACAACTACCGCAAACGGATATGGCTGAAGAGCCTCTATATACTTCATCATACCGTCGGCTCCGAAACTGCAATTTAGCCCAATTGCCAACGGTTCGGCATAAGCGAGAGTGGCGACTGCCGCATCCAGAGTCTGTCCTGAAAGCGTGCGGCCCGACTCGGTCAGTGTAATCGACAATATAAGCGGTATGCGCCGTCCGTATTTTTCCATCGCCCGACGCGCGCACCATACCGCAGCCTTTGCATTCAATGTGTCAAAAACAGTCTCTATCTGAAAGATGTCGACACCGCCTTCCAACAAACCTTCAAACTGAGGCATGTAGGCATCTACAAGCGTGTCCCAAGTGACAATCCCCGTCTCATCAACACCCTGAGACATGGACAGGGATTTGCTTGTCGGGCCAACACTCCCGGCGACCCAACGCATCTCGCCCGGATGCCGCCTGATATAATCGTCAACAGCCGAGCGAGCCGCTTTAGCGGCTGCAATATTTATATCTCTGGCTTTGTCTGAAAGTCCGTAATCGGCAAGCGAGAGCCGATTGCTGTTAAACGAATCGGTCTCGACTATCATTGCTCCCGCATCCAGATAATCGGCATGAATACGCTTAATAGCCTCAGGACATGTTATTGCCAAAATATCGTTACATCCCTTAAGGCGGCAATTCCAATCGGCAAACTCGCTTCCACGAAAATCAGCCTCATCGAGATGAAGACGCTGAATCATGGTACCCATAGCGCCGTCAAGCGCTATAACTTTATTTTTTAACGCCTCAATGAGGTTAAGCGCCGAGGCATCATATTTTAGATTTTCAACAAAAGCCATATTCCCCAATTTTAACCTATAACGGTGGCAACTACATTTCTTGAACCGCCATAATTCCTGAATTCACAAAGATAAATCCCCTGCCAAGTACCGAGATTCAACCTGCCGCCGGTAATCGGCAATGTCAACGTCGAACCGACAATAACCGACTTGGCGTGTGACGGCATATCATCAGAGCCTTCATCGACATGCAGATAGTAAGGCGCATTTTCAGGGACAAGTCTGTCAAATATCGCATTCAAATCTCTGCGCACATCAGGATCAGCATTCTCATTAAGAGCCAAAGCGGCTGAAGTATGCTTTATCAACAGATTCAACAAGCCTTTCGACGGCAATTGCGGCAACTGCCTCATTATTTCTCCGCTCACAAGATGGATGCCCCGAGGAAAAGGCCGCAACGAAATTTCAATTTGCTCTACCATTCACGAAATCTATTATACCTATTTTTTCGCAAATATACGAAAGATTCGCGCTTATGACAAAAAAAGAGAAGCCTGATGACTTCTCTTTCCTTATCTAAGGGTGAGGTGTGGGGGTCGAACCCACGACCTTCGGAACCACAATCCGACGCTCTAACCAACTGAGCTAAACTCACCATCTTTTTTGATGGTGCAAAGGTAAGGCAATTTTCTGATTCTGCAAAATTATTTCGCACTTTTTTTGTTGACATCAATAAAAACGATAAAAAACGATAAAAATCAGATACGTCATATTACAGTTTGCCCAATGATTTGACCATTCGGTCAAGACAACGCCTCTTTTGATCATTGTTGGGATGAACATATAAATTAAGCGTCGTCGAAATGCTTGCATGTCCAAGTATCGCGCTTATTGTCTTATAATCACATTGGCTTTCAATACAACGCGTAGCAAAACTATGTCGCAATCCATGAAATTTAAGAGGCGGAATTCCGAGAGACGTTAGCAATTTTCTGTAATAATTACGATAAGTGCGGGGCTCGGTAGGACGCAAATCGTTAGTAATGATGTAAAAATCATCATTCACTATGTCTTTAAACGGCTTAATGAATTTCTGTAGCACACGGGTCATCGGGATTTCGCGATAGGAATTTTTGGTCTTAGGCGACGATAAAATAAGTTCGGTATACCTTCTGGTACCGCCTACGACATAAAGGCGTTCAATAGTTTTATTCACCGTGATAATACCTTGCCTTATATCAATATCGCTCCATTTCAACGCGCATACCTCACCTATACGCATTCCGGTATGGAGGCAAATCAACACTCCAAGATTGCGAAAATTGAAGTTATCGGATAAATAAGACATCAGTTTTCTTTGATGAGATAACGTAAATACCGGAAGGCTTCTTGCTTTTTGTTCAGGCGGAAATCTTATTTCCCAATCAGGGCTATTGAATATTCCGCGTTTCGATCCATATCGCACTATCATTTTCAATACAATCAGCATATCTTTCACGCTTTTCTGACTAAGACCGGCGTTTAATTTGTCAATCACAAAATCTTGCACTGCGTTTTCTGTGATAGACCGCATTTCACCAAACGCCGGAATAAGGTGGTTCTCAAGAAGAAGCAGATAAACCGACATTGTTGATTGTTTTACAAAGTTCCGTTTTTCCACTTTCCACAATGTGGAAATCTGTTTAAAATTAAGATTGTCGCTCATAATTGAAAATGTTTAATAAAACCATTTTCAATTTAAGTCAAATCAGGATTGATTTCAAAACACATTAAAGAAATTTATTCATAAAAAGATTATACCGCCTTATCGCGCCATATCAACAACAATAAAATCCTCATGATGTATTGACGGAAGGAAAATCGCAATCAAATCTCTCATTGGCAATTTAACGCTAAATCTATTGTCACAAGGATGGCATCCTAAACAATTCAATTCAAGCACTGACTTATCAATAACCAATTTGACATGATTTTCTCTATCAAACATCAATCCCAATGGATTAACACATCCTGGCATCGCATAAATCAACCGAGCGATTTCATTATCGGCAGCAAATGAAAGTCTTGAGCTTCCGATCTCAGTTGCCAGCCAGGAAGTCGCCAACCGTTTATTTCCAGGCATCATCACCAAATAAAAGTTTTTTTGTCTATCGTGAAGCAACAGACATTTTACCGGCTCAACATCAAGCATTTTTGCCACGCCATCGGCGGCTTCCATTGTCATAACCGGATTATGGCTGAAAATCACATATTTTATCCCCAACTTATCAAGATTATTTATAATTGCAATCCGGGCTTCTCCATTACTTACCGACACTTCCATGACTCAATGATTATAATACAAATTTACAGCAACCTCATATTCTATAAAAGAAAATCTGTCATATTTTTACAAAAAAGCTTATCTTCGCATGTAACATCAAATAGAGTCCAAAACAATGAAATACATTTCATTCATAATAATTCTGACAGTTTCTATCATTTTGAACAATCTTTATTGCCAGGAAGCGTTCCACTTAAAATCAGGCCGCGATATAAATGTGTCATTAGACAGCCGGGAAGCTCCGGTAGTAAAAAGCGCATACGAAATACTACAACGAGATATCAGATCCGTACTCGATTTGTCTTTAAAAAGTTCTGATAATTACAAAATCTGTATAGGCACAATCGGTATCAACCCGAAGCTTGACATATCGGAGTCAGCTCTTGATTCATTAAAAAATCACAAAGAAGCCTTTCTGATATCAGTGAATCCAACCGGGAAACTAATCATAGCCGGCTCCGACAGTCACGGGACAGCCTATGGAATAATGGAACTATCTCGGATGCTGGGCGTTTCTCCATGGGAATGGTGGGCCGATTCATCTCCGGAGAAACAATCTTCATTCACTATCCCGGCCAACTACTATTCATTACAATATCCTTCAGTCGAATTTCGCGGAATATTCATAAATGATGAAGACTGGGGACTGTTACCCTGGAGCGAAAACAATTACGACCCAGGGCACGAAAAGGGAACAATTGGGCCGCGAACCAATGAACGTATTTTTGAATTGCTTTTAAGACTTCGGGCAAACACCTACTGGCCAGCGATGCACGAATGCACTGTACCATTTTTCCTGACTGCAAAAAATAAGGAAACAGCGAAACGTTATGGAATCTACATCGGCGGCTCACATTGCGAACCGATGGCCTCAAATGCCGCCGGAGAATGGAACCGGCGTGGAACTGGCGAATATGATTATGTAAACAATCGGGAAGCCGTGCTGAAATTTTGGGAAGACAGAGTCAAAGAGGTCGCAAACCAAGAGATAATCTATACACTTGGAATGAGAGGAGTGCATGACGGACGCATGCAGGGCGCCTCCACAATAGAAGCTCAGAAAAACGTGCTCATACAGGCATTTGCCGATCAACGCAATCTGATACGGAAATATATAAATAAGGATATAAGCTCTATCCCTCAGGTGTTTATACCATACAAAGAGATTCTTGACGTATACAACAGCGGACTCCGGGTTCCCGATGACGTGACATTAATGTGGTGTGACGACAATTATGGCTATATCCGTCATTTTCCAACTAAAGAGGAACTCAATCGCAGCGGCGGCAATGGCATTTATTATCATGTATCATATTGGGGAAGGCCTCATGATTATCTATGGTTGGGAACTTTCAGCCCCGCTCTTTTATATCAACAGATGAAGACAGCTTACGACAAAGGAATCAGAAAAATCTGGATTCTCAATGTCGGAGACATAAAGCCGGCTGAATACCAGATAGAACTGTTTATGGGCATGGCTTGGAATATCAACAAGATAACGAATCAGGGTGTCGAAAGACATTTAAACGGTTTTCTATCACGCGAATTCGGGCAGGACGCAGCTGAAAAACTGCTTCCGGCAATGCTTGAGCATTACAGACTGTCATTTATATGCAAACCCGAGTTTCTTGGCAATACTCGCGTTGAAGAAAAAGACCGTAAATATTACAGCACTCTCCGAGACATGCCGTGGAGCCGGACATATATCGACAACCGTCTCGCTGACTGCCACAGAATAGCTCGTCTTGCCGACAGTCTGTCGATCACGATTCCTGAGAGACAGTTCGACACATATTACCATCTTGTAAAATATCCGTTGTTAGCGGCAGAACAAATGAATATAAAACATCTGAAAGCCCAACTCGCACGCCACGGAAAAGCATCATGGGAAGAATCCGATGCGGCTATGGACAGTATAATATCACTGACACGGCTGTATAACAAAGGATACAACAACAATGGAAAATGGAACGGCATAATGAGCTATACCCCGCGCAACCTCCCGGTATTCGGTTATGTCCCCCATCAGCATAGCGACACTATTCCGCTAAATGAAGATATCCCTTATATAGCAAAATTCTCCATCACTGACGCAGAAGGGAAACAAAAACTCCCTTATACATATTTGGGCTATGAAAACAAAGCGACCGCACTGAAGCCTAATGAAAAAACGCTATTCCTTTTAGAGAATCACTCTTGTGATTCCATTGTCGCCGATATCAGGATATTGCCGACACACCCTGTAGCCGGCAACAAACTACGTCTTACGGTATCATTGAACGATGAGCCTATCGATACTCTGAATTTTGCGACTAAAGGCAGGAGCGAAGAGTGGAAACAGAATGTGTTGCGAAATCAAGCGATACGCTATGTCACATTGCCTGTGAAATCCGGTAAAAACAAATTGACGATGCAACCGCTTGACGAAGGAATCGTTTTTGACCAGATTTTCATATATGACAAAAATACATTCAAATAATTTCATTTATCAATCAAATATGTCAATGACTGAAAAAGACAAGATGCTCGCAGGCATGATTTATGACGCAAACTATGATTCCGGGCTAATTTCGGAAAGACTTGATTGCAAAGAAAAATGTCGCGACTACAATGACCTGCGGCCAAAGGACACAACAACACGCGAGAATCTTCTCCGAGAAATTTTGGGCGAAGTCAAAGGAAGCATACTGATAGAGCAACCATTTTATTGCGACTACGGATATAACATCCGTGTAGGAGAAAATTTCTATGCCAATTTCAGCCTTGTCATTCTCGATGAAGCTCCTGTGACATTTGGCGACAATGTGTTCATCGCGCCCAATTGCGGATTTTACACAGCCGGACATCCCAAAAGAGAGAAACAAAGGCCTGGAATATGCCCGTCCCATTACAGTCGGCAACAATGTATGGATCGGCGCGCAGGTCTGTGTCCTTCCAGGAGTGACAATCGGAGATAATTGTGTCGTTGGAGCAGGCAGTGTCGTAACAAAAGATATTCCGGCAAATTCAATCGCTGTTGGCAATCCCTGCAAAGTGATAAAAACAATTGCACCGCAATAATTCCGGATATATGCCTATAATGTCATCTGTCTCCGATTAACTTTGCCGAAAGTAATTTGTTATTGTATTATAAATAATCAATCTGGATTTATGAAAAAAGACTTTATATTTTTTAGCGAAAAGGGACGAGGACTAACATCAACATCGGCCAAGCATATAGCCAATATGGCAAAAGAGATGATTCGCGGAATAGAGGCTCAACTTGAAACTCTTGTATTTTATTCGACAGAAGTGTCACTCATCGGCAATGATTCAGTCAACACCTTACATAAAGGTGTCGATTCAGCGACTATCAACGAAACTGCGGCAAAACTGCATCGTATAGCCAAAGCAAAATCACTTATTGCATGGTTACGCGAAGCAATAAAAGCAAAGGAAAGACTGATTGATGAGACTGAAAATCTTTCGCTTGAGAAATATGCTGAAATGGAAGGACTCGAGATTCCAAAAGAGCCGAAAATGGAAGAAAGCATTACCGCCGATGACTATTATGCCGGATTGTCGCTGGATGAACGCAATCGTTATTATGAATTAGAAACGTTGGCGGCTGTGATAGGTAAAGAGATTCATCCCGGAGGACACTTTGCCGATGCTCGGAACGACCTTGCAAATCGTTCGCTTAATCCTCATGAAGTAAAAGGTGACGGAAGAGACACTCTGATATACTCTTTCTCCCCTACTGTTAATTCGGCTTTGATTGAGTCAACATATTTTGAACTTCAGAAACAATATCGTGAAGCCCAGGCCAAACTTAACTCCATAAAACATGATTGCGAGAGAGCTGTAACCGATTCCGAAGTAAAAGTCAAAACAGACTACATGGAAGCGCTTGAGAGATGGAACGGAGAGATGAAAACAATTAATGCGCGTCGTGCCGAATATATAAAAAAGAAAGTAAAAGAATACGGAAATATGAAAATACTGATTCCAGATACACTCGAAGAGATATATGATGAGGTTTCCCACTTAGGGAAAGCCGATAATAAATAGGCGAAAGCAGGGCGGTTGCTACCCGGTGAAGGAGCATATCGCCCGAACGGTGCCATTTTGAGACCGGAAACAAATACAGATATGACAACTTTGTCGTGATATCCTGTCCGGTAAACCGGCAGGATTAAACAATTGAAACTTTTTATATGTCCGGAGCAAACAATTTTGATTTATCCGCTGATGGCTTGACTGTCCGGAGGATGTTTTTGTTTTCGACAGTTTGCCCGGGTTTTCGATTTCGGTTTCGACTTTGTTTGTGACGGTGGATAATGGCACCGACCCACGCCGGCGGCGGATGTGAATTTTCACGTCCGCCGTTTTGGCTTTATATGCTAACTTTAATCAATCGACTTGCCAAACGGGAAAAGAGCTAGCCGCATAAGTTTGAAATGCTGCATCCCGAAAGGAATACCGACGATGGTAATACAAAAAAACACTCCCCATGCAAGATGAGTCAATGCGATGGCAAAACCGCCAAAAAACCACCAGATAACATTCATTATCCCGGCGATACATCCTGACGGCCAGCCAGTAGAAACGATATTAGACCCAAACGGCCATAATGCTACTGCCGCAAGTTTCAACGTTTGCATCCCGAAAGGAATTCCGATAATGGTAATCATCATCAAAATACTTGAAACGGCATATTCCACTGCGATCATAAATCCACCGAAAACAATCCATATTATATTCAACAGCACGTTCATAATTATCATTTATCTATGTTTATGCAAATATATGATTTTTACCTGAATTGACAGTATTTTTGTTTGACTGAATATTTATCCGTATTTTTGTATTCATAATAACAACCACTAATATAATCCTTATGAGATACAAGTTTTGTGGCAAAAGCGGGCTGCAGCTTCCCATGATTTCTCTCGGCATGTGGCATAATTTCGGAGATATCGACAAATATTCCACTATGAAAGAAACAGTCCTTGACGCTTTTGACAAGGGAGTCACTCATTTTGACCTTGCCAACAATTACGGCCCTCAGCCCGGAAGCGCGGAGACCAATTTTGGCAGAATTCTTTCTGAAAGTCTCGGAAGCCATCGTGACGAAATTATTGTTTCCTCAAAAGCGGGTCATTTCATGTGGGACGGCCCGTATGGCGACGGCGGTTCGCGCAAATATATGATGGCAAGCATAAATCAAAGCCTTAAAAGGACGGGGCTCGAATATTTCGACATATTCTACAGCCACCGTTATTGTCCCGAGACTCCGTTGGAAGAGACCGTTCAGGCATTAATTGATATTGTAAGACAAGGCAAAGCCCTATATATAGGGCTGTCCAAATATCCGGTAGACAAAGCGGCTGAAGCTTGTCGAATTATGGAAGAGCAGCACGTCAGATGCCTCATATATCAAGATCGATACAGCATGCTGTCACGGAAACCGGAAGAAGAACACATCCGATTTCTTGAAGAAAAGCAGCTTGGATTCATAGCGTTCTCCCCTCTCGCTCAAGGACTGTTGACCAATCGATACATCAATGGCATACCAGAAGATTCACGTGTTGTCAAAAGCGGAGTGTTCCTGCATCGCGAAGACATTACTCCGGAACTTATCGCAAAGATTAAACGATTAAACGATCTGGCTGCTGAACGAGGACAATCATTGGCTCAGATGTCATTGTCGTGGCTAATAAGCAAAGATGTCGTGACATCTGTTATCGCAGGTGCAAGTTCATCTACCCAGTTGAAAGACAGTATCAAAGCGATTGACAACATTTATTTTTCGGAACCGGAGCTTTCGCTAATTGATGAGATTCTCGGGTTCAAATAACACTTTCAATCGACATAAAGCGGTATCGCATTCGTATTCTTCACCTCAGAAAGCACAAAAGAGCTGCTGAGCGAACCGATGCAATCAAACTCACTCAAAATGCACAGGAGAAATTTTATCAAAAATTTCTCCTGCGCATATATTTTCAGCAAAAAAAATCATAATCACTGGGTATGTTGTAACATTCGGCAATTTCCGGAATTGACTGCACAGCCTCCATTATTCTGATGGCATTTTCATGTGTATGTTGTTTCATTTTCAAAAAAACAGAATGCGACAAAACCGCAATTAAGCTTTTCTGCATCAAGAATTGCAGCATATCTCTTTATATACCCTTCCTTTTCAAGACGTTTGACTCGTTCAAAGGTCGGTGTAGTCGACAAGTGTACAGCCGAT
>CAZYXN010000023.1:0-27449 GCA_964651105.1 uncultured Muribaculum sp.
CTCAACCAAGCTTAGGGCATGCGTCACTCCATTGTAGGGACGTTCAGCCCGAACGTCCTAAACGAAATCTCGAGAAATCTATCGAACGTATGCCGCGACCACGACCGAAACTCTGTGCCGGAACACCTCGGAAACTGCTCCGGGCCCAATTGCCGCGACCCAATATCCCGGATATACGCCTTCATCCTGACTTATTCTCGAATGTGCGCCTCCCGTCAAGACGGGATGGCCGATTCCTCCTTGACCTTTCTGACAATCATAAGATTACCCTATCCCGTTAAACTCTGATTGGCGGCAGCTGCCCCGCCAAGAGCGGCCTCATGTCGCCCAAACCGCAGCAAAAGGACTTTGACATTTTTATTAAACGAAAACTGTTCAATATGCGTTTCAAAAATACGCTGCAACCTATTACTGTCAATCCGAAAAATTGAGTAATTTTGCAACCGATTTTTGAAAAAACGTATGAATAAAGGTTTGTTTGCCCTTGCCATGGGCACATTCGCGCTTGGCATATCTGAATTTTTGATGATGGGCATATTAGGTGATTTGGCTTCTAATTTGAATGTGAGCATTTCTGAAGCGGGACATTTTATTTCCGCCTATGCGCTTGGAGTGTGTTGCGGCGCTCCGGCTCTCCTTTTTTCTCGGAAAATCGCCCTGAAAAAGATTATGCTCACTCTTGCAGCAGTTATTGCAATCGGAAATCTCTTGGCTTCCATCGCGCCAAATTTCTGGACTCTTTTCGCTGCACGGTTCATCTCCGGGCTGCCTCACGGCGCATATTTCGGCGTGGGCGCCATTGTAGCCCGAAAACTTGCCGCTCCAGGGAAGGAAGTGAGCGCGGTAGCATACATGATTGCCGGAATGACGGTTGCTACACTGATTGGCGTGCCGATGGGGACTTTCATCACCAACACATTCACGTGGCGAATCGCGTTCATAATTGTAGGAATCACCGGTATACTTACATTTATTGCAATACGCGCATGGGTGCCACAAGTGCCCGGACTCCCCGACCTGGGATTTAACGGACAGTTCAAATTCCTGAAAACATTGCCACCTTGGCTCATATTCGGCGGAGTTCTATTCGGACAGATCGGCATATATTGCTGGTATAGCTACATTGACCCTCAGCTCACTCAAGTGGCGGGATTCTCGACCTCGGCGCTTACATGGCTCATGGTTCTTGCCGGATTCGGCATGTTTGCAGGAAATCTTATTGCGGGAAAACTCAGTGACCGCTACAAGCCCTCATGGGTGGCCGCATGGGTGCAGACTTCGGCAATCCCCGTTCTGATACTGTTCTTTTTCTTCTGCCATTATCAGGTCGCAGCTGTAATTCTGATGATACTCGGAACTGCCGCATTGTTTGGTTCCGGAAGCCCTCTTCAATCATCGATTGTCGGATATGCGCGGGGAGGAGAAATGCTCGGAGCGGCCTGCATACAGATTGCCTATAATGCAGGAAATGCGATTGCTGCGTGGATCGGAGGAAAAGTGATTGCGGCAGGATACGGATATACCGCCCCGTCCATAGTAGGAATTCCTATAATAATCCTCGGCTCTGCGATGCTTTTCACCCTATATGCAAAATACGAGCGAGTTAAAAACTCCGTTAGCCGATAATCTGCATCCCGGGGCTATTGATTCTAAAAATTCCATTTGCTCGTGATTACAGGCAGATGTCCATTAAACCACTCAATATTCCTGTTTAGAGCATTCTTTATTCGGTCAGCTCTAAACATGGCCGTTTGTGACGGATCTCCATGCCATCTTTCGCAATCCTTCTCCCAAGCCTTTGCAAGTGGCAACACGGTATTATCTATATGCATATATACCTCTGACAGTTTTTCAGGATATACCTCTTCCCATACTGAGCGCACGGCTTTGCAAAAACTATCATATTGTATAATCTCGCCTATCCAGTGAGGTGTAATGCTATAATGAACTTTCATGCGGAATGTATAATTAGTCTTCTCACGATTATAACATGTGAGATCCCAGATAGGGCCGGCAATCCATCTTGCATTATCAGCCAAATCTTTATGAAGATAGAAACTTCCGTGAAATCCGTCAGGATTGTCCATAACCTCTTGAAGTATAAAAAAACGGGCCATACTTTCAACATCGAAATAATGTTCCCATTCTGTAGATTTTTTATCGGAAGAATATATAGCGGCGTTGATTGCCTTAAATTCATCCACCAGCCATTTATGTTGAGCTTCAGATAAATTTTCAGGAGAATGATAGCGAAGTGTGAGATTCCATCCGCTGTTCTCAGGAATGGTGATTTGACATTCGTCACGGTAATTGTCCACCTCAACGAGCCATCCACCCTTTATCAGTTCAGGATTCGTCTCCTGATCCTTTTGTTCATATATATTCACACGGTTTTCATCTATGCGGATGGTCTCAGTAAGAAAATACAATCCGATGTAATCCTTATTCAATACAACTTCAACAGGTCTGAAAGCCGGTGTCCATGCCATATCCATCAATTTACCCAATTGCAGCCCCGCCACAGTATTTTCCGAAGGTTGTAGAAGAGCCCAGTGTTTGTTTTTAGGCATACCCAATAATTCCGTCTTCTTTGCAAGTTTAATCTTATACGGCTTCTTTGCTGCTTTCCATGAGGAATGGCCTCGGCCTCTGATTTGCATTGACAATGGTTTGGATTCTGAACCAAGTGGTTCCACCCCATCTATCCCCATTGCGTCAAGCCAATAATTGGCATTCAGATATTTTGTTTTAGATGTGATTGGTTTATAATTCTCAGTTTCAATATATAATACCGGCAATGTCCCGGATATAGTGACCTCATTTGAAGTCGGCGGGTCATTTTCTGTGTGCTCGTCACTGCATGCGATAAGATTCAACGCGACCATAATAATGCACATGAGTTTAGCTTTCATAATATAAATCAATTGATGGTTTTAACGGATTCACCTACAAATTTACAAATAACTTTCGGACTAATTGTAAATAAATTATGCCCCATGTCGCGTATTCAAGGACACAGGGCATAATTCAAAATAACGGATTTAAATTTCATTTTTTAGTCTTCTCGTTTATCCAGTCACTCACGATTTTAAGCATTTCCGGAGAAGTGGGAGATTCAATCGTGCTGTATTCTTCAGGCAAACCGGTCGTGCACGGCAGAAACAAGTGATTTAATCCGTCAAGTTCAACTACTGTCAAATCTGACCCTTCGGGCATATATTTTCGCCAGCCGGCCAAATGAGCTGTCGAATTGACCATTTTATCCTTATTTCCGTTCAATGCGAGTACCGGAATATTGACATCCTTCAGATAATCGCCGGGATTATATCTCACATGAAAGCGATACCATGGTCCCGTAGCCTGCATTTTATACACGTAGATAGGGAAACGCATCGTGTCAAACTCAAGGCCGAGAGTATTGAAATAGATGCTGTCAACAGAAACCCATTTGTCATAAGCCTCCTGCAATTTTTCCTCAAGACTGTCACTGTCAGCGTAACGATATGCGACGCGAAACATCAGTTCATTGACTGTATCATGCCGCTTAATCATATAGTCCGGCAAATTATATGATCTCACAAGGTCTCCGTTTTGCTGGATAAGAGCGCTCAGTCCGTCAAGACATAGCCCTGCGAGACTTACCATGAATTTCACATCTTTGCTCTTCGAGGCGGCAATCGACATGGCCGCACCACCTTCGCTATGCCCGATAAATCCTATGCGATTACTGTCAATTCCTTTTTGTGTCTTCAGGAATTCAAGAGCCGCCAGGCCGTCATCAGCAAAATCCATCGTTGTCGAAGTCTCATACACGCCCGTCGATTCGCCTGTTCCGCGATCATCGAAACGAAGCACAGCGATCCCGTGGCTGCTAAGATAATCGGCAATATCCAAAAACATTTTGTGATTCGCCATTGAACCGTCACGATCCTGCTTGCCGGTACCTGAAAGAAGAATAACGGCCGGCGCGTTTTCAACATTGTTCGGAAGTGAGAGCGTGCCGCCAAAGACAATAGTGTCATTTTTAAACTTGACATCCTTTGACTTATAGGAAGCGGCATCATTGGCGCTGAAAGCGTTGGCTGCAATTATTGCAGCCAACGACATTATAAAGCACTTTTTCATTATCTATTTTTTGCCTGTTCCACCATCTCAATCATTTCATCCCTCAACGCGCTTGGACTCCCTTTATAACCGACCGACAGGAACCGGACATTGCCATCTGCGTCAACCACTACTTTCAATGGTATGCCTGATGTGGTATACTGCTTCATAACCTGACCGCAGAGCAGATCATTGACCTCACTGCCGTCATGCATCGCGTCAAACACGAGATGCAGATCAAGTCCTTTTTCTTTAAGATAATCTTTCGCTTTCTGCTGATAGTCATTTTCAGGAGACTCCTGTGTGTCAACGAAAAGGAACTCCACATTATCATCATTTTTGAAATGTTCGGCTGCAAGTTGCATACCCGGCAAAGAAGCTTTGCACGGATGACACCAGTTTGCCCAGAAGTCTATGACATATACCTTTCCCTTAAGTTGCTCGGAAGAAATCTCCTTTCCGTCGGCATCCATAAGCTTCCATGCAGGCATTACGCCGTCTCGCCGGCACGCTTCAACCGCCTTCTGTATAGCCGACTTCTCCGCAGGATTCTTAAGATTTTCCACGTATGCCTCATACCCGTCAGCGGAGCCATGTTCATTCACATAAATCTCTTTGAGCATTTCCTCCTGCATGGTCGATACCTGATTGTTGTACTGGCTTTTCTCAAGCAACGACTTCAATTCTGCGATATTGCCCGTTGCTTTCAGCAGTTCGGCCATATTGTCGTTTATTTCCGCACGCTTATATTGGGCCTTCTTCTGAGCCATACGGGAATATTCCAAGGCTTTTTCAAAATTTCCGTTATTCTTCAAAATTTCCGAATAATCCTCGGCTATCAGATTCTCGATAACTCTGTCAGCCTCTCTCTCCCATTCTGAAGCCGACAAATAAGAATATGATGAAGGCTTCTCGTTTTTGATCGCCGCCATTCGTTCAATTATCTTCGTCGCAAAAGGCAGCAGTTCAGCGTCGGTCTTGTCTTTACGCAGATGAGGTATGCCGACAAGCTTGTAGAAGATATTTGCGCAGCCGAAATATGACAGCTTGTCAAGATATGAATCCTGATTGGTTGTATCCCCCTCAAGCGTCTCAAATATCATCAGCGAAGAGTAGATATTGTCATATCCCTTGCCGTAACGGCTCAGATATTCCTCGCGTTGCGGCGTATAAGGGAACTGTGCGGCAAAGTCGGAAAAATGTTTCTTGGTCGCTTCCATGTTGCGATAATCAAATTCCTCGTCATATTTTTTTCTCATCGCCATAAGCCCTTCCGGATATTTGCTGGAGATAAGTTGACGTATGGAATCTGCCTTGGCTTCATCAGTGACAATTTCAAGAGCGTTCATCAAAGCCTCTTCTGTTCCGACAGAAAGAAGATAGTTTACCGCATTACTGATTCTCATTTCAGAATTGCCGATATTGGCCGCGCGTGCCGCCCGGGCAAAAAGTGGAGCATAGGCTACCGATGTAGAGGGATTATAAGTGATTTCATTGTTAACCCAAAAATAAATCACTGTGTCGCTTACTTCATTATGGCTATTGAAATCAATATATCCCGGTATAGAACGTCCGTATTTATCTGACCTCAACAATCCCCATGCGGCATAGCCTTCCGGCCATGGACGGCCGTCTTCCTTGTTAATCATCGTGGCAAACGGATTCTTGGCTGAATTTATGTCAACAATCGTATCCACCATAAACTTAAATGCCATGAAACCGGCCTCCGGTTCCGGTGTAAAAACACCTTTCCACACATTGCCGTCATTCCTTAAAGTGATGTCATGACCCGTCCAACGGCCGTTTTTATACGTGTAGGCGATTCCATTGATTGTCTGCGCTCCGGTCATCGCCGGAAGAGGCGTGTAATTCAATGTAACCGGCTCGCCTGCTTTCGGATATTCCGGATTAAACGTAAGCCGCAACACATCCTGAGACAAAACGGCAGGAGCGGAAATCAAGAGGAGAAGGATTAATGAAAACAAATGTTTCAAATTCATCATATGTATACAATAATTTATAAGAACAACATCAATGTATTATCATGGATTTTGCACCAGTTCAGGATTAAGCACAATCTGATAAGCCGGTATCGGGAATACATATCGGTTGCCGTTCGGTTCAAGAGAGAAAGTCTCCCCACCCCATTGACGGGTAATTGTCTTGACAAAACGGCTGTCATTACCGAGACGGCGCAAATCATACCAACGGAGATTTTTACAGAAAAACTCACGATGACGCTCGTCAATCACATGTTTCAATGCCTCGTCTCCGTTTTCAGCAGTCAAATCAACATAATCTTCAGGCGCCATACGGTATTTGCGTAAATCATTGACCTGCTTCATCGCTTCAGCCGGTTGATTATCGCGAGCATAGTATTCCGCCTTTATCAACATCATTTCAGGTACTGACGGGCCGATATTACGACCGCTTACACGGATATCCTGATAAAACAGACGGCCTCCGTCGGCTGCGAAAGATGAAGCGTTTTCAGCCACCGACGCAGTCCATTTCTGATAACGCAGGTCTTTCTCGCCAAGCAAATCAAGGATTTCGTCGCTCAAGTGCAACATAGTGCATCCCCATGTGCCGTTTGACTGGGTCGGCTTTTTGTACAGAAGCACCTCCGGCGAATTGATAAGCTGCACATAATCGTTTCCGGCGTCGTTCAAATCAAGAACCGTGTTATTTTGTTGAAGGGCAAGTTCCGCATTGTCGGCAGCCTCTTTATATTTCCCCATCAACAGATATGCCCTGGCAAGTTCGCCATAAGCCGAAGCCTTTGTCGGCAACGTCGTATATTCCTGCGTGTCGGGCAAATCAGGTATCGCATCGGTGAGATCCCGTATTATCTGGTCATAGACCGCCTGTACTGAAGCTCTTGTTATCTTCTGTTCCACATTTTGCGTAAGCACCAGCGGCACTCCAAGATCAGTCGACGCAGAAGCCTCATTGTACTGTTTGGCATATTGGTTTACAAGCATAAGATAAGCGTCGGCCCGATGCACTTTGGCTTCGGCCACCAATGCATTCTTCTCTGTTCTGGTTCCGTTAGTGCAATTGCTTATTTCATTTATAACGACATTAGCGTAAACCGTAGTATTGTACATGTTGTTCCAGCCTTCGTCTTTGTTGTTATACCCCGATACAGGATAAATCTGGGACGACCACGTATAAGCCTTGGCAAACCATGCATAAAAGTCGCCGCCATTCACAGCGGAATTATATTGGAGACCGCCATCCTTTATATAGATATCATCGCTCATTATATCAGGCAATGCAGAACCGTTCACCCATTGGTCGGTATTATTAAGAAGATATCTGAAATTTTCAATTTTATCAGGCACGATTCCGCCTTGAGTTTTTATATCGACAAAGTCGCTACACGCTACAAGCGACATTGAAACAGTTGCAACAGCGGCAATATTCTTTATATTCATAGTCATACAATTCTTTAAAAGTTAATATTCAAACTCAATGAATAAGCCTTTTCAGGGGGCAGATTCATGGAATTCAATCCATAGGCATAATCCGGGTCAAGTCCTGCCTTATTAGCTTTCCAGATAAGCCCGAGATTGCTCACTGTCAATGCGATATTAGCCGAACTTATATGTATTTTTGAAAGCAAGCTGCGGCTTATCTCATAACTCAAAGAAAGTTGTCGCCATCTCAAATAATCGCCCTTCTCTACATTTATATCAGCGCTTCGATAACGACCGACGGCAATATAATTGCTGGTGATGCCGGGCACATCGGTAATCAGCTCGTCACCCGGCTTACGCCAACGGTCAGCGACATCATCCGACAAATCCCATTTTCCATATGCGTTTGTTTTATATTGCGACAGGACAGGGCGGAAGAAGTGGCTTCCAAACTGATAAGTGAACATCGAATAAAGTGTGAAGTTTTTCCATCTCACATTAAGGTTTATACCTCCGTACACTGTCGGCGTGGCATGTCCCACATATACCAAGTCTTCAATAGAGGATATATTTTCCGATGATTTCACCTTCTCGCCGTCTTTATTATACACCAACGGTTCGCCGTTCTCATCAAGACCGGCCCAGCGGAAAGCAAACATCTTATCGGTTGCATAACCGCCCATATAACTTATACCGCTTGGATAATAGTTGATGTTGGTCAAATATTGACTTTCGGTAAAGAATGGATTGCTCTTGACTTTATTATTGTTCCATGCTACATTCGCGCCGATAGCCACGTTCCAGTCACGGTCTTGATAGACGACTCCGTTGATATTGGCATCAAAACCTTTCCCGTCAATAGATACCGCATTACGCTCTATCGTCGAATTGTTGATATTGCCGACAATCGAAGAAGATATCGCGAAAGAATACAACAGGTCGCGGCTACGTTTCCAATAATAGTCCATGCTACCTGTAAGGCGATGGTTGAACAAACTGAAGTCGATGCCTATATTTGTCGTATGTGTCTTCTCCCAACGGAGCTGCGGATTGGCCAATGCCGAGATTCCCGCGCTTGGCTGTCCGGTTGTATAATTGGACGTGAAATAGAGCTTGGTAAACGGATATGCGCTCTGGGAAATATTTCCGTTGATACCGTAAGTGGCACGCAAAGCCAGATTATTTATCCATGTGGTCTGCTCCATGAATTTCTCCCGGCTTATATTCCACTTGGCTCCGACTGAATAGAACGGTTTTGCCCTATACTTGCGGTCAAGCCCGAAGTTGTTGTAATCGTCATAACGCACACTCCCCGACAGATAATAACGGTCAAGAAGAGTGTAACCGGCATTCGCGTAATAAGAAAGGAAACGACGGCGGCGGTTAACGCTGCTTGGATATCCCCCTCCGTTAAAAGATACCGGATATCCTGCGATACAATTATATGTCGAGTTATATGTCATATCGATTTTCCCATCCTCTATGCCGGTGTCTTTATTGTAACCCCATATGGTCGACCAACCCTGTTCGAGATAAGTCTCACGCATTTCAAGACCTGCAAGCACGTTAATGCGGTGGATTCCTCCGAGCACACCGTCATAATTAAGCTGCTCGCGGAATGTCCAGTTACGATTGTTGCTGTATTGGCGACAAAGGCCTCCGTTCCTGATGCCAAGGCTGTTGGTTGACGCGCCAACCGGAGTATAATAGTTCATCATGTTACGCATCATGTAAGACTCGGGATCATACCACTGCTTTACCTCGGTATAGCTACGTTCAAGAGCGTATGTGGTTGACGATGAAATTCCGGCATATATAGGAATGAAGAGATTTACATTAGCGCTGTAGTTATCAGTGCGTTGAGTGTTGCTGTTAAGATTCAGTTCATCCAGATAATTATAAGTCCATGGCTTATGTCCGGAACCAAGCGTTGATGTCCAGGCCGGATTCAGCACATCATAATCAATGCCTTCGCCATTTTCATCGGCAAGCTGCATATAAGGCATCATTGTTACCGTTTCTCCCGATATCACATTTGACATAGGTATGGCATTTTCCTTATATTTGAAGAAGGCTCCGGAGAAATTTGTTGTCAGTGTCGCGCGATTGAAAAGTTTCCATGAATTGGAAAGATTCAGATTAAGACGGCTTGCCCCGTTTCTTTTCGCATACGGCTTCTCTTTTGCATATGACACCGCATAATGATACGTAGAACTGTTTGAGCCGCCGTTGACCGACACATTATATTGCTGCGATGAAGCCCGCTGTAAAAGATATTTCGATATTTGCTTATGATTATCGATTGAGCTGAGCTGTGCGACACGCGCGTCATAGTCGCTTTGGCTGATTAATCCGTTCTTCAAGTCAAGAGCAAGACGTGTACCCTCGGTAAAATATGTCTGGGCCGAATAATAGTCTACCGGAGTGGAACTATACAGAAAACCCTTGTCGACAACTTCCTTTTCATATTCGAGAGCTTCAGCTGAAGTCAACTCGTTGAGATAATCCAAATCAGGTTTATCCTGAGTTGTCAATGTCATTGAGAAGCTTACTTTCGGTTTCTGCCCCTGCTCGCCTTTCTTAGTTGTAATAACAATTACACCGTTGGCGGCGCGCGAACCCCATATAGAAGCTGCCGCAGCATCCTTCAACACGGTGATATTCTCGATATTGTTCGGATCGATACTTGAAATATCAAAATCACTGATCACACCGTCCACTACGATAATAGGCATCTGTTCACCTGTAAGAGTGCTGACGCCGCGTATACTCATCTTATAGTCGGCCGCGCCAAGAGTACGTGTCGATGAACTCGCGCTTTGCCATGTATTGGTATAAGCAAACGTTTTATCACCCGCAAGCAATGAAACTTTCATTCCGGGAATCTGACCTTCGAGTCGTTGCACGACATTGGGAGTAGGAATTTTCTTGATTTCATCAGCGGATAAAGTGGCAAACGCTCCTGTCGCCCTTTCTCTGGGCAAAGCCTGATAACCGGTCGACATAACTTCAACCTCCTGAAGGTCATGATAATCGCTTTTCAAAGCGACATTCAATAACGGGTCGTTTCCAACCACCATCTCAGCCGGTTCAGCACCGATGTATCGAAACGTAAGTTTGTCGCCCTTGTTCGCCTTTATCGAATAATAGCCTTCGGCATTGGTTATAGTGCCGGCTATCTTTCCGCCGATTACAATGGACACTCCGGCAAGCGGTTCGCCATTCTCATCAGTAACACGCCCTGATATATTGCGATGTCCGTTATCGCTTTTATCAGCCGACGGCCGCGTCACAAGCACGTATTGTCCTTTTATTTCATACCGTAGTCCCGCTTCAGAACATATAGCATCCATAGCAGCCTGAAGCGACACATCCTTCAGATTAAGACTCAGATGCCTTTTCCCGTCAACCGTGCCGTTTTCATACATAACAAAAACATTGGCCTGCTGCTTTACTGCAGAAAGAGCATCCTGAAGGCTGATGTCACTACTGTGGATAGTTATCCCGGCAGCCGTAGCATGAAGTCCCATGACAGCGCACAGGATGAACGCGCCTAACCTTGCAGACAAGCGAATTCTGCATCTCATGGTTCTAAAAAATACTTTTTCCATACGATTTTTAATATTGGTCTTAATATTTTATTCTATGATTATACATTCGCCATCGGTCTTGAAATTCAAATTTGACACATCCTTAAGCAGACTCAGCGAATAATTCAGATTTTTATCGCGCAGAAGGACACCTGTAAATGTACGCTGTTTCAATTGCTCTGACGCAAACTTAAAATCTATGCCATACCACAACGACAACTTCTTTACAATCACATCAAGCGGTATATTGTCAAATTCATAAATTCCGGAAGCCCAGGAAGTGTATTGTTTCGCATCAACGGAAGTAATATAAAAGCTACCGTCATGACTTGCTATCGCCTGTTGGTCAGGAGCCAACATAGTGTTACCCTCTGGGCCGGCGAGATCAACTCGTCCAGATTCAAGCGTTACAACTACAGGTTCTTCCTCACACGCCACCACATTGAACTTTGTGCCTAAAACAGTAATTTTAACATTATCTCCACATTCGACAGTGAATGGCTTCTCATCGTCATGCCTCACATCAAAATAAGCCTCGCCTTTCAGTTTCACATCCCGGCTGTTCCCTCCTATGGGATATACAAGCTCCGAACCCGAAGCCAATGTTATGCTTGTGCCATCGGAAAGAGTTATTTTATATATACTCCCCTCTTCTACCTCCACGGTATTATACAACGGAGTGGATGTATGAGTAAAATATGTAAGATTGCCGTTCTTGTTTTCGCAGAGAATATTACCGCTTGTATCCATATATCGCACTTTCTCCTTGCTGTCAAGCTTTATGCTTGAAGCGTTCGGCAAAATGATGATAGCCCGATTTTGAGCCTCGGTCTTCATCATAGCTTCCAGCTCAGGTTTACGGTCATTCTCCTTATAAAAGAAACCGCCCGCTCCAGCCAGCAATATCACCGAGGCTGCGGCCGCAATCTTTAAGAATCTGTTTCGACGCTTATGCGCATCTATTTTTCGCTTAATATTTTCCCAGGCATCTTCGATATTCAATTTCATCAACATGTCGTTCTGAATCCTGGTTTTATGCAACATGGCGAAGTTCAGGAATATACTACGATTTCCCTCAGACGATTCAATAAAATCCTTAAGCTCACGAGCTTCATCAGACGACAGTTCATGAGTCACATAGCGTTCAAATAAATATATTGTTCTTTTTTCCATAAATATTCTCCATACAAGCACATCAGGGAATGTGACGAATGGCTTCGTTTTAACAAAAGAGAACAATTACCGGAAAATGGGTAACAAATTTTTAGAAAAAATATATAAATAAAAGCAACCCTTCGCTTCTCAGCTTCTTCATCGCTCTTTTAAGATGCATTTTCACGGTATTAACCGACACTTCCATCTCTTGCGCGACTTCCTTATATTTCTTCTCGTTGACAATAATCTTCATCAACACCTCATATTCTTTAGGCGAGAGTTTTTTCAGCAATTCCGTAAGCTGACGACGTTTATCAGCTATCACATCTTCGGAAAAATCATCGTCCCAATCATATAGCGCCTCTATTTCCAAATTATCAATTCCTTCACGGTTATAATGATTCTTTACAAACGCCACACTTGAGTTACGAACGGAAATAAAAAGATATATTTTCAGATTGGTGATTTTCTCAAACAATCGTTTTTCCCAAATCCGGACAAAAAGTTCCTGAACGATATCTTCCGACTCCTGTTCATTTTCAGTAAACTGGACAGAATACATACATAATGGAGCATAATAGATGTCGACAACCTCTTTCAACGCATTTTCATCGCCGTTTCTAAGTCTGTCGAGTAATTTATTGTCCCGGTCTATTTTTGAATACGCAATCACAATGTAAAATTATCTAAAAATTTAGAATAACCGTCAGTTTTTGATAATTGTTTTTGCAAATTAAACAAATTTCATTACAACCGCTCAGTCCGAACCATTATAGTATAACAATTTGGCATAAACAATTTAAGCGCATTATCCATCGCATGAAACTCCTCATATGCAAAAACGCGGAATCCGTCAACGGACTCCGCGTTTTCAACATATTCTTACGGTAATTTGTTCTGAAAATTATTTTGTCTGAACAGGATTCCAATTGTCATCGCCGGCAAGCACCGTGACAATCTCATATTTTTTAGAATCTTTGAGCTGTTTAGCGAATTTAGCTCTTGCCGACGGATTGGCTCCTTCTCCTTTACTGCCATACTCTACATAGTTGACAGTCTTTTCAGCATCTTTTTTACCCCAGTTGTGCCAGCCTTCAGGTGTTATATGCTTACCCATCTGAGTATTGATAAATGCGGCTTGCGCATATGGACGCCAAGGACGTGAGAGATATACCTTGTCAACTCCGTCATCGGCAGTCAGAGAGCAATCATGGAAAACATACCCATACTCACGCCCCTGCGGAGTTGATGGGGCTGTTACATAACCGTTACGCTTACTGTGAATGCGGCATCTGTCAAACACTGCGGTAGACGAGCCGAAAATAAAGTCCACGGTACCCTCTATATAACAATCCTCATAGTATTGGCGCGAAGCCTTACCATAAGTATAGAGAGTGTCCTGATTTCCGAGGAAACGACAATTTTTGAAATGAGCTTTATCTCCGCTTACAAAGCAAGCCACAGCCTGTCCCACCGGGCCGGCAGTATTGACAAAATCAATATTCTCTGCATAAAACCCGGGACCGTAGATATAGCATGACGCAGAGCCGGAAGTACCTTTCTCCTCGCCAAAACTGTTTAATGTCTTGGCAAAATCATCATAAGTAAGCACGGCACCGGTCTGGCCAAGAAGCGACACGTTCATCTTACTCTCCGGAATAACAATCTTCTCTTTATATTCTCCGGGACGAATAAGAATTGTAGTGCGATTTTTGCGGAAATCGGGAACAGCGTCAATGGCATCCTGGACTGTCAGAAAATCACCGCTGCCATCCTTGGCAACCACATAGTCGTAATGGCGTACATATGGAGCCAGTTCAGGCACTTCCTTCGCAATAGCATCGATTGTCAGGCCCGTTATGACACGACCGCCATGAATATTTAAATGGGTGTTATCCTCACGTCCCTTTGGAATAGCGGCAACTGTATTGGGAGCGACCCATATAAACAATGATTTTGAAAGCTCCGGGCCCATCCCTTCGACAAGGTCATGCGTGATTTTATTCATGTCGACAAAAGGAACATTCAATTCACGCGCCACATTTCGCGGTGATTCAAGATAAGCTCCATGAGTGTCAATCAGCTTCAGTCCCTCAGCCACAGGCTCTGCCGATGCCGACGGATCGCGTTTTGCATCAGGATTGACATAGAAGGCATCATCCTGCTTTACGGCTGCCTTAACCGCATTGGGATCAGCACCCGTGCCGAAATTGCGTCGTACAATAGAATTGAATAATACAGGCTTTCCTCCCTTTGCGCGGGTTTCATTAACAAATTTACGGAGATTGTCATCAAAAGTTGAACCCGGATCGGTGTGACGGTCAGCCTTGGGCTTTTCATCATTGTGGCCGAACTGAATAAACACATAGTCGCCCGGACGAATCAGCGAAAGCACTTTATCCCATCGTCCCTCATCAATGAAACTCTTGCTGCTTCTACCGTTCACGGCATGATTGTCAACTACAATTTCTTCTGACAAAAAACCAGGGAGCATCTGTCCCCAACCACGTTCGGGATTGCTTCCGTCAAGCGGCTTGTTGGCCATTGTCGAATCACCGATCATAAATATGGTCGTCTTATGCTGTTCGGCTCTAAAAGCAGTCAGCAATAGAAACGCGCCAAGAAATAAGGTTAAATATCGTCTCATGGTTAATAAAATTAAATATAGTCAAAATTACTTATTTTTAAAGAAACAGCCAAATTCACACCGGCAGAACGACGGCAACCTCTTTAAACAGATAACGATGTTCAGCAGACGATTCATCCAAAAGGCATAATGTCCCGTCGGGGTGCACATCGACTATCTTTGCGAAGAATTCATCTCCGGATGCGACCTCCCTATATCTGTTTGAATCCCGCCGCCACATCTCACATTTATAATCGGAATGAATTTTTTCCGCTGGCTCATCCAACCGTATATAAATCCGTTCAAGCATAACCGCCAAAACATCGTCTACCGCAATCTCCCGACCTATGATATTATAAACAGAAACCGGATTGGGAGCATCACTTAGAAAATCATGTTGATTTACATTTATCCCGATTCCTATAATCGAGCGGGCAATATCACGACCGGATATGCTGTGTTCTATCAATATACCGCATATCTTCTTATCTCCGGCATATATGTCATTAGGCCACTTAACCTTTATGGGACAGTTTGCAGGAATAAAACGCCGCAACGTATCGACAATCCCGAGAGAGACAGCTTCCGAAATCACAAACTGTTCTCTCGCCGATATACCGCGTGTATTATTCAATAATAGCGAACATGTGAGATTCATTCCCGGAGCCGATTCCCACGAATTGCCACGCTGGCCTTTTCCCGCAGTTTGTTCACGAGTGATGACAACGGTGTCACGAACAAGGTCACGACATATTCCCGACAAATAAGTGTTTGTCGAATCACAACTGTCCAATCGGATTATATCAATCATATAAGTCAAACAGCGTTCACTGAATTATACAGATAAAATGCCATTCCCAAAATGGCAATTCCTAACACAACATAGAGAATGCGGGCATACAGCCTACGCATATTTCCCACAAGCATCCTGACATTCACGCTGTTGAAAAACCAGTCCCATCCGGCAATTCCCGCCAAAATCGAAAATAATCCGCACAACGTGAATATGGCACATAAAATATAAGCTGCACCCGTCATAACCGCTCATCCGGATACTTGACGGTCATTTCCCTGGCATTATCGTCAAGAACTTTCAGCTCAACCTTAACCGTATCATCAGGAAGAATGTCTTCGATACGTTCAGGCCATTCAAGAAGACACAACGCTCCAGAATCAAAATAATCCTCAACACCTATGTCAAATGCCTCTTCGAGATTCTCAAGACGATACAGATCAAAATGATAAATCAACTCGGCAGTCGTGTCGCTGCGATATTCATTTATAATTGAGAAAGAGGGGCTTCCGGTAGCATCCTGTTCCACTCCCAACACTTTGGAAAGCGCATTGATAAATGTAGTTTTACCGGCGCCCATCTCTCCGTAGAAAGCATAAACTGTCTCATCGCCCATGAGCTCGACAAACTCTTCGGCGGCTTTGTCAATATCTTCAAGAGAATTGATAACGATTTTCTTTTCTGTCATTTTTGTTATGAATTATTTTGCAGTCATTGTAACCAGAGGAATCAACATCTCCTCAAGCGATATCCCTCCATGCTGAAACGTCCCGTCATAATATTGAACGTAATAATTATAATTGTTGGGATACGCAAAGAAATCATGCCCCGAGGCAAATATATAGGCAGTCGACACATTTGGGGCCGGCAAGCCTAATCTTTCGGGACGTTTAATCTCATATATATTTTTAGGGTTATAATTAAGATTCTTACCCAATTTATAACGAAGATTCGTATTGGTATTTTTGTCGCCAATCACTTTAATCGGATTATCGACCTGAATGGTTCCGTGGTCTGTCGTCAGCACAAGTTTATATCCCGAAGCCGCTATTTTACGGAACAACTCAAATGCGGGAGAATGACGGAACCATGATTCGGTCAACGACCGGTAAGCAGCATCGTTCAATGCAAGCTCCCTGATCATTTTAGACTCCGTTCTGGCATGCGAAAGCATATCCACAAAATTCACGACCACGACATTCAGATCATTATCAAGAAGATTCTTGAAATTCCTGACAATCTTATCCCCCTGAATGGAATCGTTTATTTTATTATATGAAAATTTCACTTTTCTTCGGAAACGCTCAAACTGAGTGGCAATCAACGGCGATTCATTAAGATTTTTACCCTCTTCCTCATCTTCGTCGACCCATAATTCAGGAAAAAGCTTCTCTATGTCCACCGGCATGAGCCCGGAGAAGATAGCATTACGGGCATATTGCGTGGCCGTAGGCAGAATCGAAGTGTAAAGCTCCTCCTCAAATGTAAAGAATTCCGACAACATAGGGCGTACCACTCTCCACTGGTCAAGACGGAAATTGTCAATAACCACAAAAAAGACCTTTTCGCCCTCGTCAAGCAGAGGGAACAGTTTACGCTTGAAAATATCAGTACTCATCAAAGGGCGTTCATCTCCGGTAATCCACGATTCATAATTTTTACGGATAAACTTAAAGAACGCCATGTCGGCCTCATTTTTCTGCATCTTCAGCATTTCCGCCATATTGGAATCGGCCGATGACAGTTCAAATTCCCAATAAACAAGTTTTGAATATAACGAATACCAGTCCTCGATAGTGCGACATTCGTTTATGAGCATCGATATATTCACAAATTCCTGACGATAATCGCTTGTGGCCTGTTCATTCACCAACTGCTCGGAATGAAGATTCTTTTTTATCGACAACAATATCTGGTTGGGATTGACCGGTTTTATAAGGTAATCCGCAATCTTGCTGCCTATGGCCTGATTCATGATATTCTCTTCCTCGCTCTTGGTTATCATAATCACCGGAGTCAACGGGGAATACTGCTTGATACGCGACAATGTCTCCAATCCGGTGAGGCCGGGCATGTTCTCATCAAGAATAATCAGATCAAACGCCTCTTTCTCGACCATGTCAATAGCGTCTCTGCCGCTATTGGCAGTAGTTACATCATATCCTTTGCTCTTAAGGAACATTATATGCGGCTTCAACAAGTCAATCTCGTCATCGGCCCAAAGTAATCTATGCTGACTCATAACGTTTAGTTCTCTAACAGGTCATCATCGCCCTCCGAGCCGGCGGGATATGTCGGGATAACGGCCTTCTTGGGAGCTGCAGGTTTCAATGCCGGCTTCTGAGGTTTCGAAACAGGAGTTGCCGGAGTCGGAGAAGCCGTGGGTGTTGTCACAACCGGCACAACCTGAGGCTTACTGACAATCAACGAATCGACCGTAGGCTGCACAGCGCCGGGCACTACTGCCGGAAGCGATGGAAGCGCAGGTACCGTATCTTCCCTATCTTCCGTCTCTTCATCTTCTTCAACAACCTCCTCCGGACGGTCTCTTGCTATCGAAACCGTATAATCTTCCTCCACGAGTCCCGGACCGCTACTCACAGGAGCCTCTGCCGCCTGCTGGTCAACATATCGGAAATATTCCTCAAAGGTGCGTCCCTGCTGCAATAAAGTATCGAAATTCTTCACACTTATCATGACAGGACGAACATTTTTCGGCAATTCCAATCCTGAGGCCATTACGGAACGATAATGTACCAATTCGTCAAAGTTAGCAAATCCTTTTACAAGAAGCAAGCCGAGACGGCCGAAATTCATCGGCTCTAAATCATAATCCTTAACGACAAAAGAGCTGAAGTTGTGACGCGCCACATCAAACAGCAACTGATTGCCCGACACCTCATCGGTAGGATAAACCAATACAAGCAACTGAGGCTCTTCGGGATTAAGGTCAAACGACACGGAATCACCGGCAACGTCAATCGAGTCAGCACCCAACCTTAAATCCCATATCATTCCCCGGCTGTTGCTTAAACCGCTGTGCAGTTTACGGCCTTGGGAAAGTCCGCGCATATATGAAGATGCCAACGGCGAAACATCGCTGTCGGGATATCGCTCCAACAATCTCGTAAGCGATTCCTTGAATTTGTCCTGATTATTTTCGGTAACATAGCTCAGAGCGTCGATGAACATAAACTTCGGCATAATCTTGCTTAATGGATATTTGTCGAGCATAAGAGCCAATGCCGCATGCACCTCGCCGTTACGGTTATTCAGATATGCTTCATATGCTTTTTCATATATCGAATCCTGTTGAGCGTCCATTTTCCTCAGGTTGTCGATATAATTCGGATTGCGCACGGCAAGACCGTATTTCGACTCAGGAAAGTCGGAAAGGATGAGAGCGCGGTAACGTTCCGCCCTGTTCTTATCACCTGCTCTCATGTACATGAGATACATATTGTAATATATCTCGAGGCGATATACATTGTCGGGATATCTTTTTAGCAGATCGCTCCACTCGGCCTCTGCCTCTCCATACGCTTCAAGTTTATCCTTCAAAATCAACCCTATATTGTACATCCCTTCCTGAATAATCTCATTGGCTGTCGTTTTTTCCTGAGGGGTCGACGGAATCTGCTTGAGATAATATTCCGGGAAATGCGGGTCATTTGGATTATTCTTTGACTGATTGTCTTCTTTAGGCTCGTCGGCCGATTCCATATCGTCTTTTTCCGAATCGGAATCTTCATTTTCCGATTCATCATTTTCAAATTCATCGAGGCTAAACGACGATTTATTTCTTCGGCGCCAGTCATCTTCAAGTTTACGCGAGCCCCAACGCTTCTGGAAGTCCGTTTTTCCGGCAGCCAGTGTGGCGCTATTATAAAAATACCACGAATCATCGGTATTCATCACGTAAGTCGCAGGGGCTGAAGCGGCATTGCCGGTATTGGTTATAGCGCTGCCTTGCGCTTTCTGTTGGGCAAGGTATTCTTCGCGCTTCATTCGTTCGGCTTCCTCTTTTTCTTTCTTTTTAAGATTGTCGATTATCTTATTCACGACCGCCAACTGCTGTTCATGTCTCATAGCCGACAACCGTAACAATGAGTCGTTAAGATTCACATTTTGAGAGTATATGGCAAGTTCATCAAGAACATCGCTACGCTGGCGAAGCATTTCATAATCCGGATAATCCTCAGGCAACAGCGGTATCGCCTCGGCATAACACGGCTGGGCGAGTTCATATTCCCTCCGGTCATAATAAAGATTGCCGAGCGTGATCTGGCAAATAGCTTTATCCACACCATTACGCGTCGACTTCTCAACCGAGAGCTTATAGTTGTCGATAGCCCTTGTAGTGTCGCCTCTTGACAGATAAAGATTGCCTATCGCATAATATATCTGGTCAAGATACTCCTTGTTACGGTCATAACGTGTCATGCGCCTAAGCGCGTCCACCTCCGGCTTTATATCATTTCCCGAATATACCTCGCTCTGCTTTATTCTGGCATTAAACTGAGTATAATAGGCAGCGGACACCGAGGCGGCTTTTTTGAATGCCTTGTAAGCTTCGGTTTTATTTCCTTCACGGGCATACAGTTGTCCCAAAAGAAAATTAAGTCTTGATTTCTGGACTCCGGATGAAAGCGAGACAAGCTCACTGACATACGGTATCGCCCTTTCAGGCTCTATTCCTCTGATGTATAAAGCGGCATAAGCCATGTTGTAAAGCCGCTTGAGCTCTTTTGAAGTCAATTGGTCCTTCGGTGTCTTCACAAGAAGATTTTCCGCCTCGTAGTCCCAGCCCATGTCGCAATATGCCCTTGCCTGCCACAATCTCGCTTCCGTGACAGTTGACGGTAACCAGGAAAAATGTTTGGCTATATAATAGAATGTTGACGCGGCGCCTAAAAAATCGCCATTATTGAATTGTGATTTTCCAAGCATCATCCATGCATTGTGAAGAAAAGGATTATACTCTTCTCTACGCATCCACTCTTTATATTTAGGATCATTGGAACGGCCCGCTTTCTTTGCCGGCTTTTTCTTTATAGATCTCAACTGAATCGCTTTCTGAGCTTTTTCTATCGAACGAGTGAAATCGCCTTGCGGCTGCTCGACCCCTTCAGCTCCACGGGCATCAGTCGGATGCACAAACAATAATCGGGAATAATCATCCTTATAGCTCTGCTCAAGAGCCTTCATAGTCTCCTTATAGTGTTCATCTCCATTATAATAAATGTTATAACGGGTTATGAACGCCTGATAGTTGCGCGACATGGCCGTATTCTTACGCGGCCCGCATCCCGCAATTCCAAGCGCTACAATCAGAAATACTATAATAGGAATTTTCTTCACCGTTGAATAAACGCTCTGTTACAAAGATTTATTGCATCGACCTTCTTACTGCTATATCTTTGACGACCCTCGCTACAATATAAACCGCAATTTGAAGAAGCACGATTATGGCCGAGCAAGGGACATCCCACAATGTCGCAAGCATAAGCCCCCCTACCGATGACAATATCGAAACCGCTATCGAAGCGACCATAATGGCAGAAAAACGCTTCCGCCATGTTTCCGCAATAAGAATCGGCAGCGTAAGCATGGCTATCAGCAACATTATTCCCACCAGACGGATTGTCAATACAACGCATACAGCGACAAATACCGTCATCACATAATTTATCAGCCTCACACGCAATCCCGACACTTTGGCAAAATCACTGTCAAACGCGCATGCCATCACCAATTGATTAAACAAGCATATAAACGCCAGCAAAATAGCTGTAAATATAAAAAATGCCCATAAATCAGCACTTGTAATCGTGAGGATATTCCCAAAAAGGAAGCCGTTAAGCTCGGGAACATATCCAGGAGTCATGAATACGAAAAGGATTCCTATCGCCATTCCAAGCGCCCATATCACAGCGATTGCGGAATCTTCCCGTACATGATAACGATGGGAAATCCATTCAACGCCCAATGATGAGGCCACAGCAAATACCGAAGCCATGGCCACAGGGCTTACGCCTAAGAAATATCCGAGGCCGAGACCTCCGAAACACGCATGAGTGATTCCGCCCGTGATTGAAACCAGTCTTCGAGTAATAATGTATGTCCCTATTATTCCTCCGGCAATACTGATAATAATGATTCCGATAAGAGCATTGCGGAAAAACGCATATTGCAGATATTCCATAATTATGATTCTTTAGCAGCACGGGCCTCGGCCACAATCATCAGCAACTCTTCTCTTACCGACACCGGAAGCTCTATGCCGCGCAGCTGAATGCTACGACCCCAGCCTGCGATATCCTCGGGCAACAATGTAAGAAGCACATCCCGGAACGACTCTATCTCGCCGTCAGTGTAACTGCCGGCATCCCTGCCTTTAAACTCATCAAGCTCTTCATCGTCATAATACACGATTTCGTTACTGACCGAGGCAAGCAGGGAATCTTTCTCACAAGTTATGTGCATTCCGCAGCAGGATTCTTCCGGCTCATTGTAGGCCGGCTCCTCCTCAGGCGATGATTTACGATGCCGGCGGTCAAACAGATACAGTACAATCCCCGTAATCAACAGAGCGCCGATAATTATAAGGCTTACCTCCATTTATTTACTCCTTTTCTTTTTGAGTGATTTCCTCTATTCTAAATCCGGCTTTACGCATGTCATCCCAAAATCCCGGATATGACTTTGTGACAACTCCGGCATCCTTTATCACTATGCCCGGCAAAAACAATGAGACAGGAGCAAACGCCATAGCCATGCGGTGGTCCTTATACGTATCGACGGCAACGGCGTGCGCCGTCACCGGCAAACGCTGACCTTCCCATGACAATGCGGAATCGTCGACACATTCCACACGGAACGACAGTTTGGCCAATTCGTTACATAACGCCGTCAATCGGTCGGTCTCCTTTATTCGCAAAGTCGACAAGCCGGTCATATAAAACGGAATATTAAGAACGCAGCAAGTAACCGCCAATGTCTGGGCGAGGTCAGGCTGTTCCGATAAATCGACGACAAGACGCGGAGTTATGTCGGGCGACGCGTTCAGCTCCAATTGGCCCAATTCATTCCATTCCGATTCTATGCCGAAATTTTTAAACAATTCAGCGACCCGACTGTCGCCCTGACGGCTTTTTTTCATAAGTCCGTCAAGCTTGATATCGCCAAAAGAGAACGCAGCCGCCTCAAACCAGTAAGATGCCGCCGACCAATCGGCCTCAACCTTGAAATCAATCGGAGAATACTCTCCCGGAGACACCCGGAACATATTGGACGAAACCTCGCTTTCAACGCCCCACTCTTTCATCAAGTCAAGCGTCATGTCGATATAAGGGCGTGAGACTATATCGCCGGTCAACGTCAGATTCAGCCCCGCTTCCATATAGGGAGCGATCATCAGCAGCGCCGACACATACTGAGAACTTATTGAACCGTCAAGAGCAATCTCTCCTCCGTGAAGACGCGTTCCTTGTATTTTTAACGGAGGATACCCCTCCTTCCCGACATAAGAGATTGACGCTCCGCAGGAATTCAATGCATCGACCAATGCCTTTATCGGACGTTCCCTCATCCTTTCAGAGCCATCCAATATCACGGTGTGTCCATCCTTGACAGCAAAATATGCCGTCAGAAATCGCATAGCGGTACCGGCCGCGCCGACGTTTATATTATCGGAATCGGAATCCAAGGCATTCTTCATCGCCTCAGTGTCGTCACACTCGGCCACGCTTTCAATCGAGCCTCTGTTACCGATCAAAGCATTAATCAGAAGCACCCGGTTTGAGATGCTCTTGGAAAGCGGAAGTTTGATTTCGGCCTCAATCTCTTCCGGCGGAAATATCTGATAGTCCATAATAACTGATTTTTCGTTTTAAAATGTTGATGCTCCAAGCCAGTTCAACCATTCGTCACGTGTGCCGTTGAATGTATTAAGGTCTACTTCCGAATCACATCCTTCGGTCCAGCCCAGATGACTGTATTGCCATATGACCCAATGGTTGTCGTCTTTCTCCCCAAGCGGAGGATTGGAGAACGAGCATATCCATAAAGGATATTCGTCAAAACGGTTTTTAAGAAACCGCTCATAACCATCTTTATTTGTATAAAACATCACGTTATGCCCGTTTTGATTTAAATAGCTGATCAGAGCCGACAACCTGTCGACAATCTCTTCGGTAGATATATGCTTGGGATTGCCCCATTCTTCAATGTCTATGACAGCCGGAAGATCCAGAATCTTTCCTCTCAGACTGTTCAAAAAATTCATCGCCTGCATTTCCCCGTCAGTATCAAACCGGAAAAAATGATATGCTCCTATCGCCTTCACCCCAGCATTCCGCGCCTTACGATAATTGGCATGAAATTTCGGGTCTTGGAATGTGGTGCCTTCTGTGGCCTTAAGCATTACAAAATCAATTGAGTCATCGACAAGACGCTTAAAATCCACATCTCCGTTATGCGATGAGAGGTCGATTCCCTTCACCGGATAAACTGACTCGTCAAGCACGACACTGCGAGGGCGGGAAGATAGTCGTGAATAATATTCCACGGCTCCAAACAAAGCCAACAGCACAAGTAGCGAAACCGATATCCATAAAAACACTCTCATACAACTACAAAGTTAATAATAATTTTCAAACCCTTACATTTGGCTGGTATGCATTTTTTGTATAATTTTGTGAACATTTTATTTCTATGTGAGAAATCCAACAATTCAAGACAATGAAATATGAAGGATGTAAATACTCTTTATAGACATAGGACAATTTCAAAATTCTCATCTCCACATGTTGATTTGAGGATTAATCTTTATTGTATCAACTTAAACTCAGAGGTTATTTTTATCTAAAAACTACACACAAACCGTTTCATTATGGCGTTCTGGATTATCAACTCAATTTCCGCATTTTTGCTATGTGCTTTTTTCGCAGGAATACTGATTCCTCAAATATTATTGGTTGCATTTAAAAGAAATCTATTTGATGAGCCTGACGCTCGCAAAATCCACAAAGGGACTGTGCCACGTCTTGGCGGCATCGCTTTCACTCCGGTGGTTTGTTTCTCTATTTCGCTACTTTTAGGAATCAGCTCGCTCTGCGGAGATCCGTACATGCTTGACGAAATGATTCCAAACACAGCGACACTGGCTTTCGGGTTCTGCGCTCTGTTCACATTGTATCTTACCGGTTTGGCCGATGATCTCGTTGGAGTGCGATATCTTGCAAAATTCGTGGTGCAGATTCTCTGCTCCATAATGGTTATCGCCGGAGGCTTGTGGTTCAGCAATTTCCACAATGTATTGTTCATCAACAATATCGCATGGTGGATAGGGATGCCGCTGACAGTCATAGTAATAATATATATCGTGAATGCAATCAATCTTATCGATGGTATTGACGGACTTGCTTCGGGACTCTCCACCGCCGCATTAATCATATACGGCCTGGCATTTTTCTTCATGCAGTCATATATATACGCGGTCATATCTTTCGCCGTAGTCGGCGTTCTGGTGCCATTCTTCTATTATAACGTGTTTGGCGACGCCAACAAACAGAAAAAGATATTCATGGGTGATACCGGCAGTCTGACAATAGGATTGATTCTCGCGTTTCTAAGCCTTGAGCTGTACTGCACCTCGACAATCTACAGCTCGACTATACACGCCAATCCGTTTATCGTGGCATTCTGTCCGCTGATGATACCTTGCTTTGACGTAGTGAGAGTGTTTTTAGGCCGAATAAGACATCACAGCAATCCATTTTTGCCCGACAAAACCCACATACATCATAAACTCCTCGCGCTCGGCATTCCTGCAAGACTATGCATGGTTACAATCGTGACGGTCGCCCTGTTTGCCAGCGCCCTCAACATCTACCTGTCTCAATATATCGAAGTCAATATACTGTTGTTGCTTGACTTGCTGACATGGACGTTTATGAATATCTGGCTTTCAAAATGCATTAACAAAAGGAAACAACTTCAATCAAAATAACACCTATAGATAGACATATAATGAAACAAAAGCTAAAGCTATGGCTGATCGCTTGCGCAATCGGAATATGCACAGTATCAGTCTATGCCCGGATGACCGACGACCAGGTTGTAGAGTATGTCAAGCAAGCCACCGCGCAAGGCAAAAGCAAGCAGCAGATCGGACGCGAACTCCTCGCTAAAGGAGTTACTCAGGAACAAGTCGAACGGCTTAAATCACGTTATGAAGACAGTCAGGGCGCCGAAACCGACGTTACGTCACAGACTGTCGCAGGCCAGCGTGCCGAGAGAAGCCATAAGGCCGACACGGAAGTGATCGCCGGGAATCTTGACGACATCAAGCGTGAAGTCGACGAAGGCTCCAACAATCGCGTATCGGCACGCCAGATATTCGGCAACGATGTGTTCCGCAAAAACGCTTTGTCTTTCGAGCCAAACGAAAATATCGCCACACCGAAAAACTACGTGCTCGGGCCGGGCGATGAGATTATGATTGACATCTGGGGCACAAGCGAAGACCATATACGCCAGACCATATCTCCCGAAGGAAGTATCATGATTTCCCAGATAGGGCCGGTATATCTGAACGGAATGACAATCACCGAGGCCAACAATCACATCAAAAACAAATTCTCATCAAAATACGCCGGAGTAGGCGGCGAAGAGCCAGATACAGAGATAAATGTGACGCTCGGACAAATCAGAACCATCCAGGTCGACATTCTCGGCCAGGTAAATCTGCCCGGCACCTATCGCCTATCGCCATTTTCGACCGTATTCCACGCGCTCTATAAAGCCGGCGGTATAAACGATATCGGAACGCTCCGCAACGTGCAGGTGCTCCGCAACGGCAAGCGCATCATGGGGGTCGACCTCTATGAATATCTATTCGACGGAAAACAGACAGGCAACATCCGCCTGCAGGAGGGCGACGCAATCATAGTGCCTGATTATGTCGAACTCGTAAACATCAACGGAAATGTAAAACGCCCGATGTACTATGAAATTAAAGAGGGCGAGACTCTCGCCGACCTCATTGAGTATGCCGGCGGTTTTACCGGAGAGGCCTATACCGAACAGGTCAGACTTGCCCGCCAGACCGGACGTGAAAATGAATTATTCAATATCGTAAACGGCGACTTCAACACCTATAAGCTTCAAGACGGCGACATGGTGACTGTCGGAAGCATTCTCGACCGATATGCCAACCGCGTGGAGCTGAAAGGTTCCGTGTTCCGTCCGGGCATGTATGCCCTGTCGACCGATTTGCGCACAATCGGCGACCTGCTCAAAAAAGCTGACGGACTTACCGAAGACGCGTTCACCAACCGCGCGTTGCTTTACCGTGAAGCCGCCGATTTGTCTCTGGAAATCATCCCTGTGGACATTGAGGGGATTCTGTCGGGAAAACGCGCCGACGTGACGCTTAAACGCAACGACTTGCTCGTAATTCCAAGCGTGCATGAACTTGAAGACCGAGGCGAGCTCACCATTTCGGGACGTGTGGCCCGTCCGGGTGTCTATCCTTACGCCGAAAACACTACTATTGAAGACCTCGTGCTTCAGGCAGGCGGCCTGTTGCAGGGAGCTTCTACGGCAAAAGTCGACGTGTCACGCCGCATTGTCGATCCGACAAGCCTGAAATCCACAAATGAGATTGCCGAGATATTCACCTTCTCTCTAAAAGACGGACTGGTTGTTGACGGACGCCCAGGTTTCAAACTCATGCCCTACGATATCGTGGAGAT
>CAZYXN010000024.1:0-27306 GCA_964651105.1 uncultured Muribaculum sp.
CCTTGATTTTTTATTCTGCCGGTGTAAAATCTCGTGGATTTTATCTAAATTTGTGGATACATTAACAACATTCAATGTATCCATTTTATGACAACTAAAAAATATATTTTGGATTTTGAGGTGGTGAGAAACGAACGTCTCCACGATCTCTATACCCTGCTTATATTACATCCGGTTAAAAACGTCTTACCGGAAATCCTGCCGGGACAATTTGTTCAAGTCGCAATTGATGACAGCAAAACCACATTTTTGAGACGGCCTATTTCGGTTAATTTTGTAGACAGGGAAAATAATAACTTATGGTTGCTCGTAAGAAAAGCCGGAGATGGCACGGCCTCTCTGATGAAAAAAAGCAAAGGAGATATCTTAAATTTGATTCTTCCTCTCGGCAATAGCTTTTGTATTCCTGAAAAAGGCTCCAAGGTGCTATTAATTGGCGGAGGCGTAGGAGTCGCTCCGATGTTATATTGGGGAGCGCAGCTAAAAAACTCAGGTATAAAACCGGAGTTTCTATTAGGAGCCCGTTCAGATAAAGACCTTCTTGAATTGCACGAATTTGAATCTATTGGCGAAGTTCATATTTCAACTGAAGACGGCTCGCTTGGCGAACGCGGATTAGTAACAGCCAATAGTGTTTTATCTCGGAAATGGGATATAATATACTGTTGTGGCCCCGCTCCTATGATGAAAGCGGTTGCAAAAGTCGCTGCCGCTATTGGAGCGCAATGTGAAGTTTCGTTAGAAAATATGATGGCATGCGGTTTAGGGGCATGCTTATGCTGCGTCGAAAAAACCGTAAAAGGAAATGTTTGTGTTTGTACAGAAGGTCCAATCTTTAATATTAATCAACTGACATGGCAAATTTAAATGTTACACTTGGAGGATTGAATCTCAAGAATCCAGTTCTCACTGCATCTGGCACATTTGGATACGGAGAAGAATTTTCCGACTTTGTTGATCTTGGTCGTCTGGGAGGATTTATTATAAAAGGAACGACTCTTGAGCGCCGTGAAGGGAATCCATATCCAAGAATGGTAGAAACGCCATCCGGAATGCTCAATGCGGTAGGATTGCAGAATAAAGGAATTGATTATTTTATTGAGAATATATATCCCCGCATCAAAGATATCGATTCCCACATTATCGTGAATGTGTCAGGAGCCTCTGTTGATGATTATGTAAAGGTTTGCGAAAAGCTGAATTCTCTCGACCGCATAAATGCCATTGAAGTAAACATATCCTGCCCGAATGTAAAACAAGGCGGCATGGCATTTGGCACAACCTGTGATGGAGCATCTCAAGTGACTTCTGCGATTCGGAAAGCTTACAAAAAAACTGTAATTGTAAAACTTTCCCCTAATGTGACATCAATTGTTGATATCGCTAAAGCCGTTGAAGATGCAGGAGCCGACGCTGTATCGCTAATTAATACACTGCTTGGCATGGCTATCGATGTGGAACATCGTCGTCCCTATCTTTCCACTATCACTGGAGGGTTGTCAGGACCGGCAATACGCCCTGTGGCAGTAAGAATGGTCTGGCAGGTAGCTCATGCCGTAAAAATACCGGTAATAGGATTAGGCGGCATTATGAACGGCCGCGATGCTCTTGAATTCATTATGGCAGGAGCAAAAGCAATAGAAATAGGAACCGCTAATTTCATCGACCCGGCAATAACAACAAAAGTCATCGACTACATCGATGACTTCTGCAATCGTCAAGGCGTTGGCGACATAAATGAATTGATCGGAATTATCTGATTGAATCTTTCGGAAAATATTTTTTCACAAGCATTTTGTACTCGTCGGTCTTTTTAAGATCGACGAGCCATTTATTTATACTGTCCGTCAATTCGGAATTATTTTTTCCGGCAATCCATGATTGAAATTGAGTAAACGAGATATTAGTGCTTATATCAACATTCGGATATTCTTTTGCAAGTTCACGCGCAACTCGCTCATTCACTACTGCATTATTGATTTCACCAAGAGCAGTCATGATAAACAGCTGCTCGGCGCCATATTCTTCTTCATGTTTTATATGAATGTCGCTTCCGATTTCTTTAGCAAGATTGTTGATGCGGCTTTCAATTGAAGAGCCTGATACTACCCACAGTGTATCGTCAGCCAAATCAAGCTGAGAATTAATCTTTACTTTGCCTGACGAATCACGTCGTTGAACCAATACCTGCTTGTCAAGCAATACAGGTTCGAGAAGCGAATAATTCTCTTTAAGTTCAGTAGTTGTAGGTATATCCGCGACAAGCAAATCATAAATACCGCTCTCTATCTTTTCCAATGGCTTGGAAACAGCTGTAACCGGATGATATTTAAATACTATATCATGGTCTCTTGCGAGTAGCCTCAAAAGATCGTAATTATATCCTCCAAGAGTATCGTCATATTGATAAAATGACAACGGAGAATATTCAATAGCTACGTCAATAGTATCTCCGCCAGATTGGACTGACTCCGAATTAGCCGAAGCGCCACGACAATTATCCAATGTATACATCAATGCCACAGCAGCGGCAAGACCGCCAAGAAGCGGAAACACATTTTTTTTACGAGGCAATTCCTGTGCCATATATATAGTTTATTTAATTTGCAAAATCAATTGATAATCCTATTTGAAATCGACGGGGATTTATTGGATAATGTGGCATTGAAAAATAATTATCTCCGGTCAATCCTTGATTCACATGACTGAACAGAACATAAAATCTTGTCTTGCTCAGCTTCATATTGGCATATGCATTTACTACCGGATAATTGCCGCACAGTATGTCTCTCTGATTATAAAATATCATAGTTGCCGGCTGATAATCCACCGATTTGTATCGAGTATAATAATTGCAATCAAGCCCGAATTGGACATCCAACACATGAGCGACTTTAAATTTGACATACATATTGCTGTAGACCGATAGTTTGGGCAATGGCAACGACTCTTCATCAGACGACACTTGATACGTAATTTTGTTTTCCCAGTTAAATGCCCGCAATCTCACATCCTGGTTAAGTGTGGCGCTGAATACTTGCACGCTTCCGCCGTTTTGAGTCGGCAGCGATTCCGGATTAAAATAAATAAGATTCTGAATATTCTCGGCCCCTATATTTACATTGGTTCGAGTGTGAGGTATATTCAGTATGCCTCCGAATCTAAAAGACCTTGTTTTCCCAAAATCATTATTCCATATAAAATGGTTAGACCGATATTGCTGCAAAAGATAAGGAGCCTCTTCATTTTTAAAATGGCCATAGCCAGTAATGCTTACGGAATCGCCAAACAACTTGAACTTAGTCGACACATGGCCTCTTATATCCATATCCCCTATTACAGAGCCAAGCAATCCGAATTTGGCTGTCGCTCCATATGTCAACAGAGTACCCATATTTTTCGACAACTCCCCGCCTACCCAAAACAGATTTTCTTTCTTTTTATCCGGAATTTTATTAACCGGATATGGAGACAGCCCATCGGGAATCACCGGTAAGCGGTCAAGAGTGTCAGTCGTCTGTTTATAATTTCGCAGCTCATAAGTTGCAAAAGCAGTAAGTCCGAATTTCGCAAACTTATTAAACTCTTCGAGCAACGTGACTCCAACAGTATTCGACAATGACCAATAGTTTGTACGATCATCTGTCTCATCAAGATTAAGATATGTATTTCTGAAAAAATCGTTGTCTTCGCTTGTATCTTTGAATATATGTTTATCTGTCTGATAATTTAAAATCCAATGAAAACTTGACACCGGCACAAATGTATTCACTGTTGTCGTATCATCAACTTCCTCCTCTTTCCAAAATCCGACCTTATAAGCATGCGACATATAAAATTCACCTCCTACTATTTTAGAATGCGCGCCGGTCAAATTTGTCGGAATAGCTTTCGGTTCGATTGAAGTTTGGCCTCCTTGCAATTGCGCAGGATCAGTTATGTAAAGATCGTTCGTTATACCACCATTATTTTTCCCTAAAGTATTCCAGTGATTATAAAAAGCCTGCATTTCATACCTATCCCCTATATATGATCCCGAAAGCCCCCAATTCAAGGCTTTTGTTGCCTGATAATCGTAACAGCCTTTTGAATAAAGATAGTCGACAAAAGCTCCGATTTGCGCGTTTTTGTTTATGTTTCCCGAAAATGTCCCTTCAAGACGGTCTTGTGAATCCAGTTTTCCACCGCTGGTGTTATACGACAAAAACGTCACCGGTATCTTTGAATTAAAATAACGCATTTTTCCGAATGTCGGCAGCCATGCATTCAATGCATCTTTAAAGAAAAATTGGCTCATAGGTTGCCGTTCAAAATACAACAAGGTCTCTCCGGGTCCTCCAAGATTGCCTGTTGTGGCATATGCAGTAGTGACAGTGGCCGGGACAGATCGCTGACCGTAATTTTCCGGAAGAGTATCAACAGCAACAAATTCTCGACCGCCAAGCGGCTGAGTGAGTCTCCATGAATAAATCTGCTGTTGTATTTCTTCAGATCTCTGTTGGGCGACCAAATTACAGACGGCTACCGTACATAAACTTCCTAATATCGCGATTTTTTTCATGTCGGCAAAGATAGCAATTTATTACAAAAAAGCGGATGTGAGAAAAAGATAAATAGCACCCGGTATTCTAATATTTTAGATGCATCTCTTAAAAAACAGCGTGGATGTCTAATTGACACCCACGCCGTTTTACCTAACAATATCCTCGATTAATCCTCCAGATAGTATACGATTGTTGACACTACACGAACCTTTTTTATGTAAGGAGTGCTTGAGTCACTATCATCTATCGAAAATTGCCCTTGTGAGGCTGTTTTGATTTTTCCCACACGGCTTTCGCTGTCAGCCGCAAACTGATCGGCTGCAGCTCTGGCATTTTTAGTAGCTTCAGCTATCATTTCAGGCTTAATTGAATTCAATCCGGTAAACTGATAATTAATATATGAATTAGAGAATGCCACTCCTTCTTTCAATAATTCCGATTGACGGTTGAGCAATTCTCTGACTTTATTTACCTGTTTGGTAGTTACAGTTACCGTACAGTTTATTGAATAATTATATGTAAAAGAATCCGAGCGATAACGGTTGGATGTCGCATCATATGTGTCCGGAGGGTTTACGGAAATCTCGTCAGCATTAATGCCATTTGATGTCAGGAATTTCACAATAATGTCATTATTTCTGCTTACCTGATCATAGATATTCTGCAAGTTGTTTCCGGCAAGACTATAAGTAATCGGCCAAGTAACAAGATCGGCAGGAACCTCTCTTTCAGCAAGACCTCTTACAGTAACCATGCGGTCACGGTATGCGATATTGTCAATTCCCGTCTTGATGCAAAGGCCAAGAATTACAATACCCAGTGCGATCAGCAATGCTGGAATAAATTTCTCTAAATTTCTCATAATCAATGTTGTTATAGTTAAGTTTGAATTTATATCTCAATTCACAGCCAAAATATATGACAAATGTCACAGCTGTCGCAACTCCCCTGTCACTGAATCAATAACATATCCTCTGATTACCACATCGTTTGGCATAAGGGGATGTTTAGCTATGAGATCTACAGTTTCATGGACAGCATCATCCGTATTTTCAAACCCGTGCAACCAACTCTTCAAGTCTATCCCGCAATGCATCATTAATGAAATATGTTCGTCAGAGATTCCTCTTTCCTTCATCAGATGAAGCATTTCATCAGCATCCATTCCTTGGACTCCACAACCGGTATGCCCTATCACCATTATCTCTTCCACTCCAAGCTCATACACGGCAACAAGAATACTGCGCATAGTTGAATCAAAGGGATTTGCAATAACTCCTCCGGCATTTTTTATAATCTTCACGTCTCCGTTTTTCAGTCCGAGAGCCGCAGGAAGCAATTCTATAAGCCGGGTGTCCATGCAAGTCACAATCGCAATTTTCTTATCAGGATATTTACTGGTTATATATCGCTGATACTCCCCGTTTTCTACAAATTTTCTATTGTATTTCAATATCTCGTCAATCATTGCTATAAGATTTATTCGCAAAAATATGAAACACATGCATAATTAGCAAATCTTTTTTAATTCGGGAAACAACAAATTAGGAAAATATACATAATTTGGGTATCTTTGCAAAAATATTTAATACCATAAAATACGAAGAAATGAAACGGTTCTCTTTATTGATATTATTAAGTATTATCGCCATAAGCATAAATGCAGAAAACTATCCCTATCGTAGCGATGTATTATGGGTTACGGTTCCTGACCATTCCGATTGGATTTATAAAACAGGAGAAAATCCCAATATTGAAGTACAGTTTTATAAATACGGAATTCCGGCAGACGATGTAGTTCTCAAATATGAAATCGGAGGCGATATGATGCCCTCCGATACATTCGGATCCACTATGCTCAAAAACGGCAAAGCCAATATCAAACTTGGCACAATGCGACAGCCAGGATTTAAAGACTGCCGCCTTACGGCTGTTATTGACGGATGCACATACAACCATCATATTAAAGTCGGTTTCTCTCCGGAAAAAATTGTGCCCTATACCAAACTTCCTGCCGATTTTGATGAATTTTGGGATAAAAATAAAAAAGAACTTGCTAAAGTCCCGTTAAACTATACCATAACCCCTGCTCCGGAATATTCTACCGACAAAATGAATTGTTTTCTTGTGAAACTCACAGTCACTAAACAAGGACAATCCATCTACGGCTATTTGTCAATGCCGAAAAATCCGCAACCGGCATCTTGCCCCATCGTTTTATGCCCTCCTGGAGCCGGAATTAAAACTATCAAAGAACCGTTAAGACATAAATATTATGGCGAGAACGGATGCATTCGTTTTGAAATGGAAATTCACGGATTGAATCCGACTATGACCGACGCACAGTTTCAGGAAATCAGCAAAGCGTTTGGAGGAAAAGAAAATGGATATCTCCAAAACGGGCTTGACAACAAAGACAACTATTACATGAAACGCGTATACCTGGCATGTGTCCGCGCCATAGATTTCCTGACTTCACTGCCAGAATGGGACAAAAAAAATGTTGCCATCCAAGGTGGCAGTCAAGGAGGAGCTTTAGCGATAGTGACAGCAGGATTGGATCCGCGCGTCACGGCATGCGTCGCCAACCATCCGGCACTTAGCGACATGGCCGGATATAAAGCCAACCGTGCCGGAGGTTATCCTCATTTCTTCAATATTCAGGGAATGGACACACCGGAAAAAATAAACACTATGGCATATTACGATGTTGTAAACTTTGCTCGCAAACTCACAGTACCGACATACATAACATGGGGATATAACGACAACACATGCCCACCGACTACAAGTTACGCGGTTTATAATGTTATCACAGCCCCTAAAGAAGCGTTCATTACTCCGATAAATGAGCATTGGACTTCAGATGCCACTGACCGCGCCCAATTGGATTGGATACTATCCCATTTGAAAGAATAATCTTCAGATACCGATAAGACGGAGAATCGGCCCTGTCAGAATCGAAGTAAGAACACCATTTATAATTAGCCCGACAGTGGCATAAGCGCCATATTTATCTCCAAATTCAGAAACTCTGGTCGTTCCTATGACATGGGCGGCAGTTCCCATGCTTATACTTTGGGCAATCGGACTGTTTATATGGCCATACGATAGAACTTTCATCCCCAATACAGCTCCAACAAGACCCACACATACCACTATTGCGGCAGTAAGGGACGGGATTCCATCCAATTTTGAAACTATCTCAATAGCGATGGGTGTAGTCACTGACTTGGGAGCTAAAGATATAATGACTTCACGACTTGCTCCAAGACCTTTGGCTATCAGTACGACCGACACAATTCCTGCAAGGCAACCGGCAAATTGAGATAAGACTATCGGCAAAAGCTGCCGGCGTATCGCTTTAAGTTGAGAATATAAAGGGACTCCGAGAGCTACAATCGCCGGCTTAAGCCAAAATTCAATCATACGCCCTCCCTCATAATAAGTCTCGTAGGATATACCGGTCAATTTCAAGAAAACTATGAGAAAAGCAATAGTTATCAATACCGGATTCAGCAATACCAATCCGGTAAATGATTGCAACTTTTTAGCGCCCCAATAGACGATAAATGTTATAGCGATAAGAAATATACTACTTTCTAAATATTCCATGACGACGGAAAAATTGATGAACCTGTCCTGTTACAACAAGAACAATAGCGATACTGATAACCGTAGCGACTGTAATCGGCAACCATTCCGCTGCTATCAAATCAAAATAAAGCATCAACGCTACCCCGGGAGGGACAAAGAAAAACCCCATGTTGGACACTAAAAATTTGCTTATACCCTTCACTGATTCAATCTTCACTATTTTCATCTGCAACAAAGAGGTAAGCAATAACATTCCTATGATACTGCCTGGAATAGAAATTGACAGAATCCATGATAGAAATTCACCCGCTGCAAGACATCCGAAGATTATTGAACACTGTTTGACCATAACAATCTATCTTTACACAGCGACAAATGTACAAAAAATATCTTGATTATTAGGTTTATTAACACAAATGTGTTAACTTTGCACCGCTTTTTAAGCATCCCGTGTGATGGGAAATTAAGAGCATTGTTTTTTAATCACTTAATTTTGAGTAACACAATTAATTTTTTCAACAAATGAAAACTTATCAATTAAACGCCGAACCGCGTATTAATCTCGGCAAGAAAGCAGCTAAGGCTCTTCGTAATGAAAACCTGATTCCTGTAGTTCTTAATGGCAGCGAACTTGTGGAGCTTCCTTTTAAAGGCACACTTAAGCCAGGAGAAAAACTCGTTGAAATCGAGAACAATCGCGGTATTATCACTACTGACCTTGTAGTAAAAGTTGAGGATGTGCGTAAACTTCTTTATACTCCCGACATTTTCGCTATCGAACTTAATATAAACGGTGAAAAAAGAAATGCAGTTCTTCGTGAAATTCAGTTCCACCCTGTTAAGGACAATGTTCTTCACATCGACTTCTTGGAAGTAAATGACAAGAAACCTGTCGTTATGGAAGTTCCGGTTCAACTTGAAGGACACGCAGAAGGTGTTAAAGCCGGTGGTAAGCTTTCTCTTTCTATGAAGAAAATCAAAGTTAAAGCTATCTACACCGCAATTCCCGAACGCGTCGTTGTTAATATCGACCACCTCGGACTTGGCAAAACTCTTCAAATCGGCGACCTCCACTTTGACGGCCTTGAATTAATGAACGCCAAAAACGCTGTCGTTTGTGCCGTTCAGCTTACCCGTGCCGCTCGCGGAGCTGCAGCTAAGTCTTAATAAATTGATTGCCTGATGAAATACTTGATTGTTGGTTTGGGCAATATCGGAAATGAATATGATGGAACCCGCCACAACATAGGATTTAGAGTATTGGATGCTTTTGCAGAAGCATCCAATACTTCTTTTATGACCGAACGCTACGGCGATATCGCGCACATGCGTCTTAAGAATAAGCAGCTGACACTGCTTAAACCATCGACCTATATGAATTTAAGCGGTAACGCAGTACGTTATTGGGCACAGAAAGAAGGGATCTCAATAGATCATATTTTAGTCATTGTGGATGATATCGCATTACCGTTCGGAGCCATACGGCTTAAACCATCGGGAAGCGATGCCGGACATAATGGACTAAAAAACATTGCGGCAATGCTCGGAACCCAGGCCTATCCCCGATTGCGGTTCGGCATCGGGAATGATTATCCGCGAGGCGGTCAAATTGATTACGTGTTAGGTCATTTTACTCTTGACCAACGCCAGCAATTGCCTGCCCGGGTGGAGGTCGCATGCGAGGCTATAAAAGCATTCTGTCTGTCAGGAATGGATTTTGCAATGTGTAATTTCAATAACAAATGAGAGAATCATGGCAAAGACTGAAGTAAGGATTGACAAATGGCTTTGGGCGGTTCGTATTTTCAAAACTCGGACAATTGCGACCGAGGCATGCAAAAAAGGGCGTGTTATGATTGGTGAGACAGTCATAAAACCGTCAAGAACAATAAAAGTAGATGACATTATAAAAGTAAGAAAGCCTCCGGTAACATATTCATTTCGAGTAAAGGCGTTGACAGAAAACAGGCTCGGTGCCAAATTAGTGCCTGAATACATGGAAAATATCACGCCTAAATCAGAACTTGATTTGCTCGAAATAGTAAAAATATCGGGATTCATTGACCGTCGTAAAGGCCTCGGCAGACCAACAAAACGCGAAGGCAGAGAACTAAGTCGCTTTAAAGAAGATTCCTTTGATGACGGATGGGATTTTGATTTTGACTTTGATGACGACGAAAACGAAGAAGACCGCTAATTACTTCACGTAATAACGGTCTTCTTTGATAATTATAACATTTCCGAATCCTGCTGTTTAAAACAACTTGGCAGGATATGTGCCATCGGCATGCAGTTCAGCGAATTTATCTACCACTCCTTGACGGTCTGCAGCATAAGTAACGCCAAACCATTTTGAGTCTGTATCAAGCACTTTGACTGTTGCCTCTCCCGAATTGATAAGAGTGTCAATTACAAGAGGAATAAAAAATTCAGCTTTAGGCGTATTTAAATCCTTATCGAGGAATTTGACAAATTCACGTTCGCTATAATCAAAATAATCAGGAGTAAAACCCCACAAATTCATGGACACAGGCGTCTTGGGATCAAGATACTGAATTTTCCCATTTTCGTCGGTAAAGAATATATCATGTTTTTCGTCATAAGCGATTGCTGTGCGCTCCACAACCGAAGTCAGATGTCCATCGGTCGTTGAGCAGACTCCACGAGCGACAGAACCGTTTTCAGTCATAGTATTGCCTACGCGAAAACCGACCATGCAATAATCACCTTTATGATCTCGCGGCCGCATCAATTCTTCTGCCATTACACGAAATGCGTCACGGCCATAAAAGTCATCTGCATTTATCACTGCAAACGGCTCTTTAATGACATTCTTACCCATCATGACTGCATGATTTGTTCCCCAAGGTTTAGTTCTGTCACTCGGACAAACATAACCATCAGGGAGAGCGTCAACTGATTGGAAAACAACCTCAACAGGTACATGTCCCTCGTATTTTGAAACGATTTTCTCACGGAATTCCTGTTCAAAATCCTTACGGATTACAAACACGATTTTACCGAATCCTGATTTAATTGCGTCATAAATGGAATAGTCCATAATGGTTTCGCCATTGGGGCCAAGGGAGTCAAGCTGCTTAAGACCGCCATAACGGCTTCCCATTCCTGCTGCAAGTACAAATAATGTTGGTTTCATCATTTAAATTATTTCGTTTTAAAACGGAAAACAATCGTCTGTTCGTATACTTCTCCTGGAGCAAGCAACTGACAGGGGAAATTTTTATGATTAGGCGCATCGGGAAAGCCCTGGCATTCAATAGCCACCCCATCATAATCTTTATATTCATGGCCTGATTTCCCCTTAGGACATCCGGAAAGCCAGTTACCGGTATAAATTTGTACACCGGGTTGCGTGGTAAAGACTTCCAGTACTCGTCCGCTATCTTCCGAGCTTAGAACTGCTACAGGATTAAGGGTATGTTTATGCCAGTTATCAATTACCCAGCAATGATCATATCCTTTGCCTATCTTAAGTGGCTCAAAATCGACATTTATATCTTGTCCTATATTTTTCCCGGAAGTGAAATCCATAGGAGTTCCTTTGACATCGGCAAACTCTCCGGTCGGAATTTGAGTGCTGTCGGTTGGTAAATATTTTGAGGCATTAAGCCGTAGCGTATGTCCGAGTATATCACCATTACCTTCTCCATTCAAATTGAAATATGCATGATTGGTAAGATTTATCACTGTTTTGGCATCGCTTTGCGCCTCATAATCAATTGTCAACTCATTAAGCTCATTCCACGAATAGACAACCGTCACATCAAGATTACCGGGATAGCCCTCCTCCCCGTCAGCTGAATGATAGGTAAATTTCACATGGCTCCCCTTTGACTCCGATTGCCATATACGGTTCATAAAGCCTGTAGGACCGCCATGCAAGGCATTCGGGCCGTTGTTCGTAGCCAAAGCATATTCCTTTCCTCCTATTTTGAAATGGCCGAGAGCTATGCGATTGGCATAACGTCCTGGGGTCTTTCCGGCACACGGACCGTCATTCATATAATCAGCGGCATTGCCATATCCGAGAACGACATCTTCCGACTTTCCGTTCTTGTCAGGGACAATGATGCCCACTATTCCGGCTCCAAGACTTGACAAAGTCACCGATGCCCCGCTATTATTAGTCAATGTATAGAGAGTGATATCACCTGCCGGCGATTTCACTCTCTTGGAATCAATCTTCATATTTTAATCTATTTTTCTTGCTCCATCCGAAATAACAACATCATAGATCTGTGGTTCATGGCCATACTTGTCGGCAAACTTAGTTTTAACAGTCTCGATGAAATTGTCATATAGGTCATCCTTGACAAGATTGATTGTACAACCGCCAAATCCGCCGCCCATTATACGAGAACCGGTCACACCACACTCTTTTGCAATATCATTAAGATCATCAAGCTCAACACAGCTCACCTCATAAAGCTTTGACATCCCTTCATGAGTCTTATACATACGGTCACCGACAGTGTCATAATCTCCGCGTTGCAACGCATCACACACATCAAGCACACGCTGTTTCTCTTCAATTACATATTTAGCGCGGTTATAATCCTCCTGACTGATCTGATCCTTTACTCGCTCCAGATCATCCATAGAAGCGTCACGCAAAGTCTCAACTCCTATTACCGAAGCGACATGTTCACATGAGGCGCGGCGTTTGTTGTATGGAGAATCGACCAATTCATGCTTTACTTTTGAGTCAACAAGAACAAGACGATATCCCTCAGGATTAAACGGATAATATTCGTGTTCTAATGATCGACAGTCAAGACGCATGAGATTACCGGCTTTACCGAAGACAGACGCAAACTGATCCATAATCCCGCAATTCACACCGCAATAATTATGTTCTGTCGATTGACCGATAAGAGCAAGTTCAAATTTATCTATCTTATTGTCATTGAACATGTCATTAAGAGCAAATGCGAAACAACTTTCCAATGCAGCTGACGATGAAAGGCCGGCTCCAAGAGGAACGTTGCCTGCGAAAACAGCATCAAATCCTTTGACTGTTCCTCCGCGTTTGATAATCTCACGACATACACCGAATATGTAGCGTGCCCACTGTTGACGCGGAGCATCTTCTTCATTTAAACCAAATTCAGTATATTCGTCAATATCCACAGAATAGACTTTTACTTTATTAGTGCCGTTAGGTTTGAGTTCGGCCATGATCACCTTATCAATAGCTCCCGGAAAAACAAATCCTCCGTTATAATCGGTATGCTCTCCGATGAGATTTATACGGCCTGCTGAAGCATACATCTGACCCGATGTTCCGAAATGCTGGATAAACTGCTCCTTGATTGCTTCTTTCATGTTCATATGCAAAAGTGTTTTTAATATTGAATTTAAAGTTTATTCACTACTGCAAATATAATATTAAATTCATTAACTCCCTATCTTTTTAATACCTAAAATCAGGAGCATTGTCCCATTATGGACAATATTGACAACAATCGCTTCAAAAGCTAAAACACTTTTGAAGCGACTGTATGCAGAGCGCTAATATCGCTTGATGCCAAGACAAATATCAACCGTCAAGCTTATCCTACTTTCGGTTCCACCTCCGGAGCAATCAGTTTATAACCTTTGCCATGGATATTGATAATCTCAATCGAAGGATCGTCTTTAAGATGTTTACGCAGTTTTGTGATATAAACATCCATCGAACGCGCATTAAAGTAATTATCATCAATCCATATCGTCTTTAAGGCGAAATTACGTTCAAGAATCTCATTCACATGAGCACAAAGCAAACTAAGCAATTCAGATTCCTTGGTAGTAAGTTTCGTAACCTTATCACCAATCATAAGAGTCTGTTTCTGAGTGTCAAATGTAAAATTGCCAATCTTGTACATTGTGACCTCCTTGCCTTTCTTGCCTTTGACACGGCGCAAAATAGCTTCAATACGGAACACAAGTTCCTCCATAGAAAATGGTTTGGTGATATAGTCATCAGCTCCGATTTTGAAGCCTTCAAGAATGTCTTCCTTCAATGATTTTGCGGTAAGGAAGATGATTGGCACTTCGGAATTCACTGTGCGAATTTCCTGCGCCATGGAAAATCCATCTTTTTTAGGCATCATAACATCCAATACACACAGGTCATACTTCCCTTTAAGAAAAGCTTTGTATCCTGCATCACCATCGGGATAAAGATCGGCGTTGAAGCCTTTTGCCTGAAGATATTCTCGCAGCAACATGCCAAGATTTTCATCATCTTCGCATAGTAATATACGCAGTCTTTCTTCCATAATAGTTTAATTTTTAGTGAGTGGTAATATAATTATAAATGTTGTTCCTACACCAAATTCGCTTTCGACACGAATATCGCCTTTCAGCTCCTTGACCATCTTGTTGACATATGCCAGCCCGAGACCAAAACCTTTTACATCATGGCGGTTGCCGGTTGAGACACGATAAAATTTCTCAAATATCTTTTTCATGTCCTCCTTGCGCAGCCCGATTCCGTTATCGGCAATTCTGATTTCAAGACGATCGCCCGAGATATCTTTGGTCGACACTTTCAACGTCAATGGCACGTCTTCCTTTCTGTATTTTACCGCATTGTCAAGCAGATTAAAAATCACATTTGTAAAATGCATTTCATCGACTTCGACTGTCGATTCCGCCGCCTCAAGATTACTGATAATCTGGCCGCCATAACGTTCTACTTTAAGCTTGAATGTAGATACAATATTAGCTATCGCTTGATTGGCGTCTACATCCTGCAGCCGTAGCGTCGCTTTCTGACGGTCAAACATCGACATCTGCAACACCTTTTCAACCTGGAAACGCAATCTTTTTGTCTCATCATTTATGACGGTAGAGATATGTTGCATCATCGCCGGAGACTTTCTCACGCTGTCATCATTCAGCATTTGGGCGGCCAATGATATGGATGATATCGGTGTTTTAAACTCATGAGTCATATTATTGATAAAATCATTCTTCATCTCGGTCAGTCGCTTCTGACGGAATGCTATAATGATTGTGTACAGAAATACTATCAACAGTATGAACGTAAAGATAAAGGACGGTATCATGAATCTTATTGAAGACATGATATAATCCTTTTTAGTCGGAAAATATACCTTGATTGAATTTGAACGGCTTGCCGGATCATTTGGAAACAAAGTCTGTACAAAGGAATTGTTTGACTTCATATTAGCTGCGTCATAGCCGGCTGATTTATAAACAATTCCTCCGCCTCTATTGACAACGGCATATTCAAACGGAAGATTCAATCCATTGTTTTCAAATCCGGATCGAAGATAACCGTCAACAACCGCAGAATCGGCCCTCTCGCTTATAGGTCTGTCGCTTGACTGGCTCAATATGTTGAATATAACCTCATTAAGCAAACCTCTCTGATATAAATACTGCCCTCTTATCGTCTCCTGCATTGTACGAAACCGGTCTGACGGAATATTACCTTTCAATTTTGGAAGAGAATTTAAATCACCTTGGATTGTCAGATTTGCTTCAAGCCCGTCAGGAGTAGTGAAGGAATAGTTAAGGCTGCCTATATCATTATGTTTGTTTTTATCTATCTGACTATATACAGATTGCTCTATCGCCAATACATCTTCTTCAAGAAAGTGGCGGGTCTCATCCTGTTCAAGAGCCGTGGATACACTATAAAGGCTTCTTTTAACCCCCTCGGTAAACTGATCCTCACGCATTCTGACCATGTTTTTCATATACATAATCTGAATGTATAGCAATCCGCTAAAAGTCAGAGCCATTATAATAGTTAGAAACCAGATAGTCGCCTTCTTCATTTTCGTTAAACGCCTTTCACGTGAGTGAAGTTTTTTTATTATTATATAATGTTAACAAATATGACGTATAATTGTTTGTTGAATTCAAATAATTATTGCCAATTAATTTAACGGTTAAATGCAAAATTAACAAAATAATGTGAAAATCCAAAGATTGATTACAAATCTCGAATAAAAATTTCCTTAAAATACTAAAACGATTGTAACATGCAGGATATCATTATTTTATTGAAGCCAATATTTTTGCTCCCATGACGCTCAATGTTGGACTGATGACATTGGGTTGATTCAACTTTGCCTCAATGCGTATTGTTATATATACATCATATAAAAAATAAAGAATATGGATCATAAAGAATTGACCGACACAATAGCAATTACAATTCGCGAGTATATCGGAAACTCTTATAACGAGCATTCCGATTTTAAGTTGAGAATAAATCCCGACACACTGTCTGTTTCTGTTATTACTGAAAATCAGATGTTATCAGATATTGAGGACTCAAATGAGGCAATCGAGGATGCGGCTGCCGCAGAAAGAGCTGAATCTAAGGAAGCTGCCGATTTGCAAGCTTCCCGGAATCCGGATTTTTATCCCATTAAGGACTTTATCAAAATATCCTCTGGAGGGAAAATGGATTTAGATTATGATGCAATTGACTCATTGGCACGGAAATATTGCGGCGACTAATCGATTTCACAATTTAGGCAAGCGAGCATTTCACCAGGAGGCTCGCTTGCTCTTTTACCATATCGCCATTATCCGATAGAAGCTATAATCAGAGAATTAGCTTTATCTACTGTCGAAGTATCAAGCGACGCAAGATAAATTCTGGTAGTAGATTCAGAATCATGTCCCATACCTTCACTGATTACGCTTACCGCAACACCTTTAGAGTGGGCAATAGAGGCCCAGCTGTGACGGGCGCAATACAATGTAAGCGGAGCATTCATCCCTGCCTTTTTGGCGACAGTCTTAAGATTACGGTTTATATTATATCCGCAACGACGATATGCGTTCAATTCATTTATGCCTGAATTAGTAATAATCGGGAATAGATATTGAGTTGCGTTTGTCGGATATTTATCCAGGATATTCTGCATCTCTTTGGTCCATTTGACAGTGAGCGATTGTCCCGTTTTTCTACGTCGGTAAGTGACATATCCGTACGACAAATCCGACTTTCTTAAAAAAGCCATATCCACAAAACTCATTCCTCTAAGATAAAAGCTCAGCATAAACATATCCCTGGCAAAATCAGCGCTCGGCATATCCGATAAATCCAAATTTTTTATTTTACGCATGACGTTGACCGGAAGGGCCCGCTTTATGGTTTTCTCAATCCCCGTATAAACATATTTGAATGGATTTCTCCGCTCTATTTTTGATTCGGATACAGCCCTATTATACACAGCTCTGAATATGCGCATATAAAATGAAGTCGTATTAGGCGTAAGACCCCTATTCTGCAAAAACACTTCATAAGCTTCTACCGTATCGGAAGATATACGGTCAATCATTATATCTTTACCGTTAAAATACCTTTTGAGGCTATTAAGAGTGGCATGATAAGTCTCGGCGGTTCGTATTTTATTACGTTTTCGCAATGTGCCTATCAGCGATTCAATATAGTTAAACAACGAACCGGCAAACTGATATTTCCGATACTCGTCAACCACATCATCAGCCGTATAATCACCCTTCTCATCCAATAATCTGATTATTCGCCCAATTCGCTCTATATCTGCGTTTACGTCCTCTTTCAACGGAAATCTGCTGTCAGTCCAGTCTTCTGACGAAATCCTGTAATTTGAAACAATCTGTCTGACTTGCCTGTTGTGAGTAAGCTGATAGTAAATGGTTCCTTCCTTGTTCGTTGTTCCGGAAGTCCTGAATTTAACCTTGATTGATGTCATATTATTATATTTTTGTATAAAAGCGCCATAATATAATCATTAACCGGTCAAAAAAACACAAGGGTTGCAACGTAAAAACGTTGCAACCCGTTTAATGAGTGTTTACTGGTTTCAGAATTATTCCTCGCCGTTAAGTATTTCAAGCATCTTGATTGCAGAAACAGGAATACGGGGACCAGGGCCGAATATTGCTGCGACACGGGCGTTGTATAAGAAATGATAAGCCTGTGCGGGTAGAACAGCGCCTGCAGTGACAATGATATCCTCGCGACCGAGTTTTTTAAGCTCAGCAATAACTTGAGGAATTAATGTCTTATGGCCTGCAGCAAGGGAAGATACACCAAGAATATGCACGTCGTTTTCAACGGCTTGTCGCGCAGCCTCGGCAGGAGTCTGGAACAATGGGCCCATGTCTACATCAAAACCGCAATCGGCATAACCCGTTGCCACTACTTTTGCTCCACGGTCGTGACCGTCCTGTCCCATCTTTGCAATCATGATACGAGGCTGTCTGCCCTCGCGTTTTGCAAAGTCTTCACACATCTGCTGAGCGCGGATGAAATCGGGGTCTTGTTTTGTTTCGTTGCTATACACGCCTGAAATTGTTCTGATTACTGCTTTATAACGTCCTACAACTGCCTCACATGCATCTGAAATCTCACCAAGAGTGGCACGGAGTCCGGCCGCTTTTACTGCAAGGTCAAGAAGATTGCCTTCTTTAGTGCGCACACATTCGGTAATTGCATCAAGAGCCGCTTTTACAGCTGCTTCATCACGATGCGCCTTGACATCGTTAAGACGCTCTATCTGCTCTTTGCGGACTTCTGTATTGTCGATTTCAAGAATATCGATGGGGTCTTCATGATCAAGGCGATACTTATTTATACCTACAATCGTCTGACGGCCTGAGTCAATACGGGCCTGAGTACGTGCCGACGCTTCTTCAATACGAAGTTTTGGCAGACCGGTCTCAATCGCTTTCGCCATGCCGCCAAGTTTCTCAATCTCCTGAATATGCTCCCAAGCTCTATGTGCGATCTCATTAGTCAGAGATTCAACATAATAGGAACCGCCCCACGGATCAATTTCCTTAGTCACATAGGTTTCTTCCTGAATATAAATCTGAGTATTACGAGCTATACGGGCAGAAAAATCGGTTGGGAGCGCGATAGCTTCGTCAAGAGCATTGGTGTGAAGCGATTGGGTATGACCCAGAGCAGCGCCCATAGCCTCGATACAGGTACGGCCTACATTGTTGAACGGATCCTGCTCGGTAAGAGACCATCCTGAAGTCTGGCTATGAGTACGGAGGGCAAGAGATTTGGGATTCTTAGGATTGAACTGGCTTACAATCTTCGCCCACAACATACGCGCGGCACGCATTTTCGCAATCTCCATAAAGAAATTCATGCCTATCGCCCAGAAGAATGACAAGCGCGGAGCAAATGAGTCGATATCCATTCCGGCATTAACACCTGCACGAAGATATTCAAGACCATCGGCAAGAGTATAAGCCAATTCAATATCACATGTCGCTCCGGCTTCCTGCATATGGTATCCGGAAATGGAGATTGAATTGAACTTAGGCATATTCTGAGATGTATATTCGAAAATATCGGCAATGATTCGCATAGAGAATTCCGGCGGATAAATATAAGTGTTACGCACCATGAACTCTTTAAGAATATCATTCTGAATTGTTCCGGCCATCTCTTCCAGTTTAGCGCCCTGTTCAAGACCTGCGTTAATATAGAATGCAAGTACAGGAAGAACCGCGCCGTTCATTGTCATTGACACTGACATCTTGTTTAAGGGTATGCCGTCGAACAAGACTTTCATATCTTCTATCGAACATATAGACACTCCGGCTTTACCGACATCACCGACCACTCGTTCGTGATCTGCGTCGTAGCCACGATGTGTCGCAAGGTCAAAAGCGACTGAAAGCCCCTTTTGCCCCGATGCAAGATTACGGCGGTAGAAGGCATTTGATTCCGCAGCCGTTGAGAATCCCGCATATTGGCGTATGGTCCATGGGCGTAAAGGATACATGGCGCTATACGGGCCACGCAGATAAGGAGGAATACCTGACATGAAATTCAAGTGCTCCATTCCTTCGAGATCTTCTTTTGTATATATAGGTTTTACCGGAATAAGTTCAGGAGTAATCCAGTCCTCGCCGTGAGCTACGGTACCATGCTGAGCACCGAAAGCATCTTTTGTAATATCAATAGTTTTAAAATCGGGTCGCATAGATATGATTATTTAAGAAGTTTTGCATTGAATGCTTTAAGAGTATCAAGAACGTTGCAACGTACATGAATGAAATCCGTGATGCCTTCTTTCTGAAGCTCTTCCATACATGACGGAGCGCCTGCTACTACAAACATGGCACGGCCGTCAAGATATTTGAATGCTTCAGGTGCGAGCGTTGCATATTCGTCATCACTCGAACAAAGCACAACGACATCAGCACCCTTTTCAAGAGCTGCATCAACACCTTGCTGAACGGTCTCGAATCCCAAATTATCGATTATTTCATATCCGGCGCAACCGAAGAAATTGGTTGAGAATTGCGCTCTGGCAAGACGCATCGCCAGATTGCCTATAGTCAACATAAACACCTTAGGACGGTTGGATGCCGCTTCAGTCGCAAGTCGCAAAGCCTCGAAATCGCTTGCCGCACGTTTTGACGAAAGCCCCTTGCCGCTCTCTTCTGCTGAATGTTCACCATGAGAGTGGTGGCAACCGCATGAATTATCCTGACACTCAATCTTGCCGGCGGCAGTTTCATTGATATTAGGATATTGATTGGTACCAAGCAATATCTCCTTACGACGAGCGACATCAACATGGCGTTTAGCCGCTGTTTCATTTACTGTCTGTTGAATTGAGCCATCATTTATGCACGCAAGGAATCCCCCTTTATCTTCTATTTCAAGGAACAATTTCCATGCTTCCTGCGCCAATGACACAGTCAGAGTCTCCACATAATATGAACCGCCGGCAGGGTCAACCACTTTATCAAGATGGCTTTCCTCTTTAAGCAGGAACTGTTGATTGCGCGCTATACGTTCTGAAAATGCATCAGGCTTCTTATACGGAACATCAAACGGCGTGGTTGTTATTGAATCGACACCGGCAAGAGCAGCCGACATAGTCTCGGTCTGAGAACGCAGCAAGTTCACATGCGCATCGTAAATTGTCTGATTAAAACGTGAAGTCACAGCATGTACGTGCATTTTGCATGCGTCCTTTGATTCCGGCTTGTATTGTTCAACAATCTGAGCCCAGAGCATTCGTGCAGAACGGAATTTGGCAAGTTCCATAAAGTAATTGGAAGAAACTCCCATATTGAATTTAATACGGCGGGCTACTTCATCAGCTTTTACTCCGGCTTCAGTAAGCATAGTCATCCATTCAGCGCCCCATGCAAGAGCGTAGCCGAGTTCCTGGAAAATATAAGCGCCGGCGTTACAGAACATGAATGTATCTACGGCCAGAACTTTCAATTCCGGAACATCTTTTACCGCATCCAACAGCTGAAGAGCCATATCCTTGATATCGCCAGGGAAAGCAGTACCATGCTTCAATGCGCGTCGCATCGGGTTAAAATCAACCGCTCCGTAGAATTTATCAGTCAGCCCGTTGTCCTTAAGATATTTGACAAGAGCGTTAGCCAGCTCTAATGCGTGTCTCGGACAGGTCTTAAAGTTGATTTCATAAGCAGCAACATCAATTCCATCCAGCAAAGCAGCAACATCTGACGCGTCTTTAATCTCTACATTGAAACCAAGAGAAGTCACACCTTTAGTGATAACCTCTTTTGCAACAGCATTAGCTTCTGAAACAGTCTCCGCCAGAATTTCCTGACGAATAAGCCAATCATTGTTGTCGCGTGTTCCTCTAACAAAAGGATATTCTCCGGGAAGAGAGTCCAAAGTTTTGAAGTCTGCAATGTTTTCCGCACGATAAACCGGTTCCACATTGAATCCTTCGTTTGTCCGCCATACAAGTTTCTTGTTAAAATCGGCACCTTTCAAATCGGCCTCGACTTTAGCTCTCCATTCATCGTAAGAGCAACCTTGAAACATGTCGAACAACTTTTCTTTTTTTTCTGCCATGATCTTGGTATTAATAGTTTAAGAAAATTTTTATCCCATAACAGCGGCATAGCCACATTTTATCCACAAAGGTATAAAATAAGGAGATATTTATAAAATAAAATATCCCAGAAATTCCGTATATACAGAATTTTTTCTTTAATTGCCTTGTATTCGCGCTTGCTTTATTTGCGAGGATAAAGAATACGCTCTCCTAAAAATTTAGCAAATTCACTTCTTAACGCCTGAAGTTCAGCCAACCGTTCCATAATCGCCATAATTCCGGATGGATCATCCGGCTGTTCCGATGCCACACGCGCCATTTCTTTTTGCAATGTTTTGATGCGGCATCCCAATATTGCGTCTTTATACTCATAAATCGCTCTTGGCACAAGTTCTTGAAGCCGTTCATCCTCTGTCTCAACTTTCATAAATCGCGTATGCACTTTGCTCAACACATGCTTTTCGCTGGCAAGCTCAATTGCGATATTCCGAATTGAATCATCAGGATGAGACGTGAGAACTTTTTCAATGAATACACTTTCTCCATGCTTGCGTCCCTGCTCATATCTTCTGTCAGCATCTGAAACCAATTCTTTTTCTTTGCGTTCAATCGCTCCGATTTCCATGCCTGAATTACGCAGATCATCCTCTCCTCGGGCTATATACATGTTACGCTCATCGATAAGTCGGTCTTCCAACGCTTTTTCTTCTGATGGCCATTCTTCACGCAAACGCAGCGCTTCATCAAACACCGATTGCAAATCATGATTACAAAATTCAAGATCTTCGTTGTTCAGATCATAATATATATAATCCAACACTTTAACAGGGACAGAATTTCCGCTTTCATCATAATCCTCACACAATGTCACCATTCCGTATCTTATGATATATTTAAGAATGGCCATTTCGTATGGACGAAGCACCTGTATGTTATATTGCTCGGTTCCCGAAGCGGAGCCAATGACAAAAGACGATTGCCCTTCAGCCGGTTTTATATCAGCGGGTTCGGTATCGATATCAGCGATAGAGTTCTGAGCCTTCTCTCTCTGTTTGCCGGCATACTCATTTTCTTCGATAGTCTTGACCTGTAAAGCTACCTGACGGCTTACAACGAGCTCGTCAATATCAAGACGCCGACTGCAATCTTTTATATATATGTTGCGTTTTACCTGGTCGGGCATTACCGCTATCGACCGGATAATGTCATTCACCATCCGTGAGCGGGCAAGAGGGTCGTTTTCCTCCCCTTTCAACAGAATTTCGGTTTTGAACCGGATAAAGTCGTCCTCATGCGCCTTTATATAATTTTCAAGCTCAGTCGAAGTGTGTTTCTGAGCGAAGGAATCCGGGTCATCGCCATCAGGCAGCAAAACCACCTTGATATTCAACCCTTCGGCAAGAAGCATGTCAATACCTCTTAATGAGGCTTTTATTCCGGCTGCGTCACCGTCATAAATGACAGTGACATTTTCGGTAAACCGATGAATCATTCTTATCTGGCCTTCGGTCAATGAAGTTCCCGAAGAAGCGACTACGTTCTCAATGCCCGACTGCGACATTGAGATGACATCCATGTAGCCCTCCACCAGTATACACTTATCTTGTTTTACTATCGCCGATTTTGCCTGATATATGCCATAAAGCTGACTGCTCTTATGATAAATCAGAGATTCAGGAGAATTGACATATTTGGCTACATTTTTTTTTAATGTTCTTCCCCCAAATGCCACAACCTTACCCGAGACAGCAAACACAGGATAGATAACACGCCCTTTGAATCTATCATAAACACGACCGGTATCAGTTTTTATGCATAGTCCGGTATCGATAAGATATTTGTCATTAAATCCCCGATTACGGGCGGTATCATAAAAATCGTTGCTCTTTTCAAGAGCATAACCGAGATGGAATTTTTTTACAGAATTCTCATTAATGCCTCGCTCAAGGAAATATGAAAGCCCGATATTTCTTCCATCAGCAGTCTCATGAAGATTTTTTTCAAAGTGCTGCATGGCAAATTCGTTCACGGCAAACAGACTCTCCCTTTCCGATTCAAGCTCCCGCTCCTCATCAGTCTGCTCTCGCTCTTTGATTTCGATGTTATATTTTTTTGCAAGATAACGTAACGCTTCATTATAGCTCAACTGTTCAAGTTGCATAATGAAGTTTACAGGACTGCCACCTTTGCCGCAGCTGAAGCATTTACAGATATTTTTCGATTTTGAGACAGAGAAAGACGGAGTGCGCTCGTTATGGAATGGACATAATCCCATGTAATTCGCTCCTCTTCTTTTTAGATGCACGAAATCGCTGACAACATCCACGATGTCGGCAGTATCCAAAATGCGTTGTACCGTCTCTTTATCGATGATTTTCACAAAACAAAATTAATAAAAAAAAATAAGACAGCCTCCCGGCTCCCTTATTTTTTCGCTTGTTGCTTGTTGAATATCTATTCTGTCTTTTTATTGGAAAGTTACGTATGAAAAAGTATTCTGTTATTTCTTATTACTCATTTTTTCGTGTCCAACATGATTTAAATTTAATTTTAGCTAAGAAGGTTTCAGCATATCAATCAATTCGCCTTTTTCTCAACAATTGAGAATAGTTGCTTATCAATTGCAATACAAAGATAGCACTTTTTTCTTTAAGATTATCAACCACAAACATATGTTATACAACATATAGTGACGATTTTCCTAAAACCAAACTTTAAATCTGTCACATTTCAATCTAAAAATCTTCTAAAACGCAATAATGTCATATTTTCGCAAGAAAAACAAACGCTTTCGTACACGTTAAAATATCTTAAAACAGAATCACCCTCAAACTTTATGCTATTTAAACATTAAATTAGAGGGTGATAATGCTTCTTTTATGGCAAAACGCTACTTTTTATATATTATATAAGATGTAAGCGGTTGCATTTCACCGGTTATTTTACCGTCCTTTACTACAAATTCATTTCCATGCACTTCATCAACATACTTGCCATTAGCAAGAGTAGTAGCAAGTTCTACCGATTCCGATTGGTCACTTATATTTATAAGGGCAACTCCTTTGTCTCCTCGGGCAACCTCAATCAAAGCTCCATTCTCAGACACAAACACCTCTTCAGGCTGTCCCTGCATAGCATGGCGGAAATGATTTACCGCAACCACCTCAGGGTTCATAAATTCATCATTCCCACGAGCTCCGACACGATTATTCCCCCAGTAATTCTGACGAGTGCTGCCGGCCGGCCGACTGAAGAACAACGGAGTGCCGTATTGACGTGCCGCAAGGAAAACATATCCTTCCCGAATACGGGCATCTTCAATATCAGCCGACTCATGCTGGTTAGCATACGTGTCATGCGATTCCACCCAGGTAACAAGCCTGTCAGGGTCGGCAGTATGATGCCATGAATCCAAGCTGTCGGCATAATAATTGCCGGCTCTAAGAGCATTTCGCAAAGCATGTCCGTAAGCGCTTGCGGTCACATCCATATATTCGGTATATTCACGTTCCTTCACATTTTTATCCTGAAGGACTTCTCCATATATAAAAAGGCTATCTACCGGCAAAGCAAGTGACACTCCATCCACTGCTTCTCGGCCTGTCGCTACGTCCCAAAAGTTATTGCGTTCAGCAGCCGAGTCGACAGGATCGGATGGCAAGCCGATATGTTTCGCCGTGTCATAGCGGAACCCTCTCGCGCCATTAGCTATTAAGTCATTAACATAAAGCATATAATAATGCTGGAACGCAGGATTTTCCGTATTAACGTCAGGCAGTCCGCCCATCTTTCCGGTAGTACATTGATAGCGATCATTATAATCAATTATATCAGTGAAACCATTGGCATGAAAAAGCTTGTCATGACCTCCGGCCGCACTGTCAAGAGCGGCGGTAACAGCAGTATGGTCAACTGCCGTATGATTAGGAAGCACATCGACGATCACTTTAACGCCATACTTTGCAGCACTATCACACATCGCTTTGAATTGGTCACGATTCCCAAGCAGATAATTTCCTATTTTCCAGTCAATCGGCTGATAGTAGTAATACCATTTCCCTTTTACCGAATCACCAGGCTCACTAAATAGAGCCATTCCGCCCTCTTCTCCGACAAAACAGGTGTTGGCAGGAGATGTCTGCACATAATCGAATCCGGCATCAGCGATATTTTTCATATTAGCCGCAATTGTGTCGAAACTCCAAGACCACGCATGTAGAATCACATTATCATTGGTTGTCGCCATCGCGGATTCTTGTTTATTGCCGCAGCCAGCCATTGATACAGACAGCATGACAGCTGTCGAATAAAATAGTAAATGTTTCATAAATGAAATTATTTTACGCTCTGTAAATATATGAATATATTTTTAATAAATCGCTATTTTCTTTGTTTTTTATGAACAACGCCCGGATCATGGTATGCCGGATACAGTTTCCGAATAATATCAGGACGATGCATTTTTGTCAAAGACTTTACAATATCGGCTCGATACGTCTTATCATACCAAAAGAAATATTTCCGTTGGGCAAGCTTCTCTTCAGGACGAACAGCACAATATACTTTTTCACCGGTATAAGGATGTATGCCGGAATAATAAATTTCAGTCGACACCGTCATCGGCGTAGGAGTAAAATCCTGAACCTGTTCAAGATGCATATTCAACGACTTGGTCTCGGCAGCCAGTTCTGCCATATCCATTTCGTGACATCCAGGATGGGAGGAGATGAAATAAGGGATTATCTGCTGTCTTAAATCATACTGACGATTGATGCGGTCGAATATTTTCTTAAAATCATAAAATTGGCTGAACGAAGGTTTTCGCATCACGTCAAGCACACGCTCACAAGTATGCTCCGGTGCAACTTTCAGACGGCCAGAAACATGATTTTCAATCAGTTCCTCATTATAACGGCGATTTACGGCATCAATCCGGTCATCTCCGGAAGGCGCCATAGACAAGTCATACCTGACACCGCTGCCAATAAACGACTTCTTAATGCCCGGCAATGAATCCACCGCATGATAAATATCGAGCAACGGGCCATGGTCATTATTCAAGTTATGGCATGGAGCCGGATGAAGACATGACGGACGCATGCATTTCTCGCAAATTGTCTTATCCTTCCCTCCCATTCGGTACATATTGGCCGATGGCCCCCCCAAATCAGAAATATATCCCTTGAAATCAGGCATAGAAATAACCGATTTCACTTCTTTCAGAATCGACTCTTTGCTTCGTGACGCTATAAATTTACCCTGATGGGCAGAGATGGTACAGAAAGAACAGCCGCCAAAACATCCTCGGTGTAAATTCACAGAGTGTT
>CAZYXN010000025.1:0-25754 GCA_964651105.1 uncultured Muribaculum sp.
CTCCCATCGGACTGACTGTGCGGTCTATGACGCTCAACAGGCTTTTGCCGTTCTCGTTCATGCTGTCGATAAGTTCCAGATTGCGGACTGTGAATTTGTCGAGCCTTACGAATCGTTCCTCTTCGATGCGGTTTATGCGGTTTATATGGCTTATGCGAGTGTGTTTGGTGATGTCAAGATAATGGAGGATGGCTCCTGCGGCGATTATAGCTGCGTGCATGCTGTGGATGCCGAATCCCTTGAGATTCCGGGTCTCAAACTGGCGTAGAAGCCGTTCATGTGCGGCATCTTCAGTGAAAATCCAGTCATCAAGCTCAAATGACAACAATTTGGAAGAGAATGTAGTTTCAAGCAGTTTGCGGTTGCCGCGCTCTACAAGCACTTCTTTGGGCGAGAAGTTGTTGAGCAGCTTTTCGATATAGTCGGCCGGACCCTCCGCAGTAAGAAATTCGCCTGTCGAGATGTCGAGAAATGCGATTCCGACAATACCGGATTTGGCGAAATGCACAGCGGCAAGAAAATTGTTCTCCCTATGATTTAGCACATTGTCATTGACCGCCACGCCTGGAGTGACAAGTTCGATAATGCCGCGCTTGACGAGTTTTTTCGTAAGCTTCGGGTCTTCAAGCTGTTCGCATATAGCCACGCGTTTTCCCGCTCTCACGAGTTTTGGCAGGTAGGAATCGAGCGCATGATGTGGAAATCCTGCGAGTTCCACGTATTGCGCCGCCCCGTTGGCTCGACGGGTCAATGTTATTCCGAGGATTTCGGAAGCGGCAATCGCATCATCCGAGAATGTCTCGTAGAAATCACCGACACGGAACAACAGCACGGCATCGGGATGCTTCTGTTTCATCTCGATATATTGTTTCATGAGGGGAGTTTCGACGATTTTCTTTGCCACGGCGATATAGTTTTAAGAATCAAATTATAATGTAAAGTTAGTATTTCCCCTCAATCCTTGCAAATCTCCATGGGAAAATCCATTGATTATACAAGTCTGAAATAGCGTTAAGAATATTAAAATTATGTAATTTAACTATGATTTCGCAACTTTAATGGGGGAGCGGGTGTTTTTGGAGTATATGCACTAAATTACATACAAAACTAAATAATTAAACATATTTACGAATTATGAACACAGCTCCATTACAAGGAATTAAGGTGGTAGACTTCACCGAGGTCCAGTCAGGCCCGTCATGTACTCAATTATTAGCATGGCTTGGCGCAGAAGTGATTAAAATTGAACGTCCCGGCGTAGGCGATGCAACACGTAAAGAATTGCAGTTTGATCCCAACGAGCCCAGTTATTATTTCTTGCAGCTCAATAGCGATAAGAAATCTCTTGCTCTTGATGCGAAAACTCCTGACGGTAAGGAAATTCTGACTAAGCTTATTCAAGAAGCGGATATTTTTATCGAAAATCTTCATCCCGGCGCTATGGATAAACTTGGATTCAGCTGGGAGGTCGTCCATAAATTGAATCCTAAATGTATCTATGGAACAATCAAGGGTTTCCCGATTTCATCTAAATATAAAGACCTTAAAGCATATGAACCTGTCGCTCAGGTAACTGCCGGAGCGGCTTCAACCACAGGATGGTGGGAAGGCGAATATAACATTCCGACGCAGTCAGGAGCCGCGCTTGGCGATTCAAACACCGGAATGCACCTTGCTATCGGTATTCTTGCCGCTCTTGTGCAGCGTGGAATCACCGGAGAAGGAAGTTTTGTGTATCAATCTATGCATAATGCTTGTTTGAACTTGTGTCGTATAAAAACTCGTGATCAATTGACTCTTGACAGAATTGGTTATCTTACCCAGTTCCCGCAATATCCTAATGAGAAGTTTGGCGACTTTGTTCCTCGAAGCGGCAACCAGGAGGGTTCCGGTGTGCTTGGATGGACTTACAAATGTAAAAATTGGGAAACTGACCCCAATGCATATGTATATGTCATTCTTCAGCGTGGAGCGAAAGAATTTGAACTTGCTGCCAAGGCTCTTGGGTTTGATGATTGGTTGACCAATCCCGATTTCAATACAGCTGACGCGCGAGATCGTCATAAACAAGAAATATATAAACGTATTGAGAGCTGGACTATAACCAGAACCAAATATGAGGTTACCGAGTTCCTTTCAAAAGCAGGAGTTCCAGTAGGCCCGGTTCTTTCTACTAAGGAGATTATGGATGATCAGAGCCTTTATGATGGAAACACTCTTGTGAAAATCAATCAGGGCGGAAATATCGGTGAATTCGTTACAGTAGGTGTGCCGTTCACAATTTCCAATTATCAGCCTACTTATGGCCCGTGTCCTGATTTGGGCGGTAATACTGAGGAAGTGCTTACCGCGCTTGGATATACTGCCGAGCAGCAGGCTAAGTTCAAGGCTAACGGAACAACAGCTCCTATGCCTAAACCTGAATCTAAATAAATTAAGTTTTCTGATACCTGTGACGCGGGTTGGCTATATGACCAACCCGAAGTCATAGGATTTTAATCCAACTAAAATTCAATGTATTATGTCAATAGACAATATTCCTCATACTGATCCGTCAACCGCCAATGAAGTTACCGGAATGTGGATTCTTGCGCAGGCATTGAGAAGAGTCGGCATCGATACGATGTATGGTCTGGTCGGTATTCCTGTGACGGAGTTTGCTTACATAGCCCAGGGCGAGGGAATAAGATTCCTGGGATTCCGTCATGAACAGCAGGCAGGTATGGCGGCCGCAACACACGGATTTTTGACAAAAAAGCCGGGGGTATTGCTTACGGTAAGTTCGCTCGGATTCTTAAACGGTTTGACTGCGACTACCAATGCTACGGTCAACTGTTATCCTATGATTCAGATTTCAGGTTCAAGCGTGCGTGAGCCTATTGATCTTGATCAAGGCACTTATGAGGGCCTGGATCAGCTTAATATAGCGAAGCCTCTTGTAAAAGCAGCTTACAGAGTGAACAAACCGGAAGATATAATGACTGGTGTGGCTCGCGCTTACCGTGCTGCTGTCTCTGGTCGTCCCGGAGGCGTTTATCTTGATATTACCACACCATGTCTTGGCGCCACTATGGATAGGAAAGCGGCTGAAGCCACTCTTTACACTCCGGTTGATCCGTGTCCTGCCATGATTCCGTCAGCGGATTCTGTCAAGCGCGCCCTTGAGCTTCTGGCATCAGCCAAGAAGCCGGCGATTGTGCTCGGCAAGGGTGCGGCTTATGCTCAGGTCGACGATAAAATCAAACAATTCATAGAAAAGACCGGTATACCTTACCTGTCCATGTCTATGGCTAAAGGGCTTATGCCTGACGATGGGCCGTTGAGCGCTATCTCTTCACGAAGTATGATTATGGAGCAGGCGGATGTCGTTATTTTGATGGGCACCCGTTTAAATTGGTTGTTGTCTCGCGGACATGGCAAATGGAATCCCGCCGGCAAGTTCATCCAATTTGAGATTGATCCTGAAGAAATTGATTGTAATCGCCAGATTGATGCTCCGATAGTTGGTGATATTTCATCATCGCTTGATGCTGTTCTTGCAGCGCTTCCTTCTTATAAGATGAATATGGATTCCGCTTGGGTTCCTTCAATCCAGGCACATAATAAAGCAGCCAATGAAAAATTCTCTCAGCGGTTTGTGCCTCAGACAGTGCCTATGACTCATTGGAGCGCTCTCAGCGCTGTACAGAAAGTTTTTGCCAAGAATCCCGATGTGATTATGGTAAATGAAGGAGCCAATACGCTTGATGATACTCGTGATGCTATTCTGATGAGAGAACCGCGTCATCGTGTGGATTGCGCCACCTGGGCTATCATGGGTATGGGAATGGGTTCCGCCGTCGGAGCTGCTGTAGCTACCGGAAAGTCGGTTGTTGCGATTGAAGGCGACAGCGCTTTCGGATTCAGTGGAATGGACTTCAGTACCATCTGTCGTTTCAATCTTCCGGTTACTGTAGTTATTTTCAATAATGGAGGTATTTATAATGGTATCGGAGTTAATTTGTCGAAAAATGGCGATCCCGCGCCTACCACATTGAATGTAAACGCCCGTTATGATAAGCTTGGCGACGCATTTGGAGCAAAGACATATTATGTCACCACTCCTGCCGACCTTGAAACTGCTCTTACCGAGGCGATAGCTTCAAAAAAGCCTTGCCTGATCGATGTTCAGCTCGCCGCTGATTCAGGAAAGGAGAGCGGACATATCGGATATCTTAATCCTGCGGCTCTTTTCCCGATTGAGGTATAGTGTCGATAATCGGAATAATAACATAACCAAAATTCAAGTTTCCTATGTTACACATTATTCTTTATGCCATAGTCCCGATTGTCGTGATTATGTTGGCAGGATTCATTTCCGGGAAGAAAGGGATTTTCAACGGAGACGATTCTAAAAAGTTTAATAAGGTCGTGCTTGACTACGCGTTGCCGGCAGCCTTGTTCGTGTCAATTGTGCAGGCTGACCGAGAGATGCTTGCTCAAGACCTTAAACTGTCGATTATATCCACAGTTGTAATCATGGTGTGCTTCATGGCGGTATATTGGATCTACAAATACTGTTTCAAGAAGAACACTGGCGCTGATGCCGCTGTTTGCGCGTTGATTAACGGTTCGCCTACAATCGGATTCCTCGGCTTTGCCGTGTTGGAGCCTATTTTCGGAACAACTCCGTCTGTCGCTCTTGTCGTAGCGATTGTTGGTATCGTCGTTAACGCTATCGGTATTCCGGTCGGACTGTCGTTGCTTAATGCTTCTCTTGAAAAGACTGGAGCCAACGCAGGCAAGCATGTCAGCGCGTGGCAGCCGGTGATTCATGCTCTTGAGCAGCCGGTGGCGTGGGCGCCGATTCTTGCGGTGATTCTGGTGCTGTGCGGTTTGAAATGGCCGGCATGGTTGAGCCCGTCGTTTGATTTGATGGCGAAAGCCAACGCTTCAATGGCCGTATTCTCTGCAGGTATAACTTTGTCGGCAGTCAAGGTTGTCATCAACTGGCAGGCTGTGCTCGGCTCGATTCTTAAGCTTATCGTTATGCCGGCGATGGCATTGATTGTAGGTCTTATTTTCCATATGGATCCCCTTAACCTGAAGATGCTCGTTGTTGCCTGCGCTCTTCCGCCGGCATTCTCGGGAATCATCATCGCCGACGAGTATGACACTTATGTCGCCACCGGTACATCTTCGTTGACATTGAGTGTGATACTGTTTATCGGATTCTGTCCTTTATGGATATGGATAAGTGACATATGCCTTAAAGCATTTGCATAAACCACCTGTCTAAATATGCTCATGGGGTTGAACGGCTTGCCGTCCAACCCCATTGCTGTATTGTCCGAATCAGGTTAATTTATTCTAATCTCCACCTGCATAATGCGGCCTCATCACATTCTGCTCCGACTATTGCATATTTTGATGTTTTATGGCGCACCGGGATTAGTATCCCGCATCTCCCTGTCGTACTTCCGTTAGTTACTTTAGTCCATGATGAATCCCCTTTAAACATGAACGCTCCGGTATAAAATACAACACTTTCGCTTGTGTCGTCTGAATTTTGCCCATGGCTTTTTGTAGTAAAGTTAAAAAAGAACATAGTGGCCTCATTTGATACCTCAAAAAACTCTCTTGAGGGTGTGAAAACTCCTCCCATTTGGATATTAATTTCTCCCATCGCGAAAAGACTCTTGCGGGTTTGGAAGTTTTCATTAAGTTCTTCGAGGGTGTAGGTTATCGCTTTTGTTATACCATCGGGTGATATTCTGAATGTTTCATCGCCTTTGGCCGAAGAGATATAAAATGTTTCTCCGTTGTCGACCTTTACCTTTATCGCTTTGTTGAATGATTCCATCTTGTTGACATACTTGTCGTAATCTGAATCAGGTATGCCGATTTCTTTCGCCCTCTCTTTTGAAATATTCACGATGTATTGACTTCCGGTTAACGTGGTGTTTTCTTCAAGTTTAACCTGAGCCTCCAGTGCGGCTCTTCTTTCAGGTGAAAGATTTTTTTTAGCCAGTAGATCCGAAGTGGGATAATTGTAAAACGCAATGCCCTCTACGACGTTATTATTGAATGTCGGCTTCCCGAGTGCTGCAGCCTCTTCAGGAGTAGCTCCATTGACTATCTGGAGGCCTGATTCGGCAAGGATTTTAGCTCTCTCCTCGGGCGAGCTTTCAGGAACGATAATGCATGCGGTGTCATTGTCGATGTTTTCATTTTGTGTGCATCCGTAGAAACATGGCAGCCACAGCAAATTCAGTAAAATTGTAACAGACTTTTTCATAATGATTTATTAATATGGTTATTTTTTGCAATATACCTATTTCTTTTGATTAATTCAAAAAAACTTAAGATATGTTTCTGATTTCTACGATTTAGTTGCATTACGCAAAAAAAGGATGTGTCAAGTGAAGAGTTGACACATCCTTTTCCTGTTATCCGGGTATTGTTTTATCTACGATACTCTTTTTTGTGGGTTATTGAGCCGTCGGCATGATACTCACGTTTTATTACGAGTCCTTTGGCGGTGTCGTGCAATCTCATGCCCTGGATATTGTAATATTCAACCCGTATTATTTCAGAGGTCGAGTCAGGGATGATTTCCTCGATTCCCGCATTCTCCGAGGCGATTCTTGTAGCGGCATGAACGGCATAATATGCCTCTTTGGGATTTGCCGATGCGTCATAGAGCAAAGGCTTGTTGGCTCGCCATGAATCGGCATCAGACACTCCCCATACCAAAACTCCGGCGCAATTGGACTGTGAGAGGGCGGCATTTACAATCGCGCCGTATTCCTCAGCCTGAATTCTCTCTGCGTCAGGAGCCTTCGTATCGGCTTGGGCGAGGTCGAGCTCGGTGATTACGCATTCGAGTCCGAGTTCCTGGTAACGGCGTATGTTGGCCGCCAATTTGCCGACTTTTACTTCTCCGGTAGTCAGATGGCATTGAAGGCCTACGCCATGCAATGGCGCTCCTTTTTCAACGAGCGACTTGGCAAGGTTGTACAGAGCCTCCGATTTCGGTTCCCCCATAAATTCAGCGCCATACTCATTGATGAATAATTTAGCGTCGGGATCGGCCCGATGGGCTATTTCAAGGGCTTTTTCGATATAGTCGGCTCCGATGACTGTTTCCCACACCGATTTGCGGAGATTGAAGGCTTCCGGATTATCGCGGACAACGCTTTGGTCGTCATCAAGCATTTCGTTGACCACATCCCATTCATTCACGATTCCTTTGTAATGGGTTCCAACGTTCATTATATGGTTTTCCATGATTGACAGCAATTCCTCGCGGCTCCAGTTGCGGTCGTTTTTGATGCCGTTTGACGATACCCACTGCGGGCATTGTGAATGCCATACGAATGTATGTCCGCGCAGATACATTGAGTTGGCTTTTGCGAAGTTGGCTACGGCGTCTCCTCCTGAATAATCGAATTTCCCGCGTTCAGGTTCGGTCGCATCAAATTTCATTTCGTTTTCGGCCACAACCATATTGAATTGTTCTGCGAGTGCCTTCACCTTCGGATTGGTCGCGTCGGCGATATTGTATTTCCATGTTGAGGCTGCCGCTCCGATTCTCTTGCCTGATTTTGCGGCATATTGCCGCATCGGGGTTGCGTCATTGAAGTCCGACGAGTAGTCTACGTAAAATTCCGTGTTGTCGTTTTCGTCTTCAGGGTCTATGGTTATGATTTCGTCCCCTTGTCCCGAGTAATCCAATGACGTGACGGTGGCGACCGCCTTATACTCTCCGTCGCTCTCCGACTCCTCGATTTTCCAGGTGCATGCTTTAGGATATTGCACGCGGAAAGACCATTTCACGTCGTTGAGTGAGCTTTTTGATGAGGCTGTTATAAGAGTGAATCTGTCGCCTGCCTTGATGGAGTGGTTCTCAGGAACCGCTATTTCCAACACCGGCATCTGCTCCGATGTCTGGAGGCCTATGTTTTTGTTGTGGTAGCTTAATGCTCCCGAAATCTCCAAGTGGTCATAGCTTTCCGATGAGTTGATCTTGAATCGCAGACGTGTTGTAGGGCGTACTCGCATGTCAATCTTGTTTCCCGGCTTCACGAAGTCGGCGATAGTGAGAGTCCCGGGAGTTTCGGAGCCGGGCTCCAATGTGCCGTAGATGTCGGTCAGGCCGGCGATATGACCGTTGCCCCCGATGGTTCCGTAGGGATATACGATTACTGCGGCCGCGTCGTTGGATGATGTGCCTACCGCGCCTGAGAGGCCCGATGCTTTTGCTTCCTCGATATTGTTGTCAATAAGGACTCTTCCGTCGATTACCGACAGCGAGCCGCTGATATTGTTTGTGTTCCCGGTTATTCGGTAAGTGCCTTTCCCCTCTTTCACTATGCCTGTCTTGGAATTGCCGGTAGGGGATATCTCTCCTGCAAGTTCTGAATCGGTTCCTGAACACCCGACAATATAATATACCCGGTATTGGCTGTTTTTGTAATATCCGGTTATTTTGCTCCCTTTTTCAGTCTTGAGGGTGCCGATGCGGAATGCTCTTGCTGTATTGTTGGATTCTGCCGACAGGGTCGCTCCGTCGTGAAGGGTCACGTAGTTGTTTTCCCAAATGGTGGTCAAATCCCGTTTTGAGATTGCTTCGGGGATATTGTCGGAATTGAATTTCTTGCCCCCGTGGGCCAATATGACTCCATAAAAACCGGCTTTTACCGAGGTGTTGACCTCAGGGTAAGGATAAACATGAATGTCGCCCTTGAATTCTGACCAGTCGGGATGGGCGGCTCCCTTTTCATTCCCGATATAGCAGCGCTCGCCGCCTCCATATATGCTCAGGGATCCTTCACCTATCATGTCGGACATCCAATAGGTATATCGCGAAGTATACACTTTCAGGCTTTTGTCTTTCGGAATATTTATAGGGGTCGAATAGCGTGTGTAGTTTGATGATGTGCTTGACGGGTCGCTGAAGTCAAGTACTCCCTCCTCATGAATCACGTAATCGTCATATTTTCCCGACAGAATTATGTCATCGATGTAATAATCGGTATTTTCCGAGTTGTAACCGAGTCTGAACAGGGTGGAATTGTTGCCCGGTTGCGGCGCTGCCAGAGGATAGGTCTTTTTCATCCATGTGGAGGTTGGGCCTTGTGCGGGCCAGCCGTCATCCTCATATAGCTTGTCCGAGCCGAGAAGCGCGTCAAAATGTTTCCATTCGCCGCACGGGTCTTCCGGATGGCGGTAGACCATAATGTTCACGAAATTATACGCGTCGGTGAGCCGGCTCCCCGAAAGATTGTCGGGAAGAGTGAATTCGATATAGTCGTTCCATCCTTTAAGGGTTATGTGGAGCACCTTGTTGGCCGGATTGGCGGGGTCTGCTTCTACGATGGCGGTGGATTGTGACGATTCGTTGTAGAAATTCCATATGGGAAATTTCGTCCCGACCTCATAGCCTTCGAAGTCGCATAATGTCAATGGAGCGCCGACGGCGATACCCGTGTTCAGAACGGCGCACACAATGCCTGCAATAGTCTTTTTCATAAGTGGCAATAGAAATTTGGTTTTGGTTGATTGCCGCAAAGATAGGAATTATGATGTATTGAAATATCATTGATCGGCAATACATTACGGTCGGTGTTACAAATACGCAAACATTTGTGACAAATCGGCAAATCCCTATTCCTCCGCCTGATTCTTTTTATTGGCGCTATCGCGATATTCCGATGGCGAGCTTCCGGTGAAACGTTTGAATGCGTTTGAGAAATGGGCTTGCGTGGTGAAGCCTGTGCCATATGCGATTTGCGATATGTCGATATCCGTGTTCTTTAATAATTCACATGCCCGGTGCAGTCGCGCGTTTCTGATGAAGTCGCTTGGATTCAATCCGAAAAGTTCCTTCATTTTGCGGTTTAGATGGGCTCTGCTCATTCCGGCTTCAAGACATAGCTTTTCCACATTGAACGATGAATCCCCGAGGTTCCGCTCGATTATATCCGCGATTCTGTCTATGAGTGTGTCATCGTTTCCTTTAATGTCTGATTGTGTGAATCGCTCTTCTTGATTCTGAGTGCCGGAGAATTTTCCCCGCAGACGCAGCCTGTTGTCGATTATATTGTCGATGATGGATTGCAGTTCGTCAATACTGAACGGTTTGCCGAGATAGCAGTCGGCGCCTTTCTCCCAGCCGCTCAATCGAGCCGACACGTCGTTCTTTGAACTGAGCATGATGACAGGTATATGGCTGGTAGAGCTGTTGGATTTTATTGCTTTGAGCAGGCTGATTCCGTCCATTACAGGCATTGCGACATCCGAGATTATGATATCCGGGTGTTTTTCTGTAATCATCTTGAGCCCCTCTTGGCCGTTGCCGGCTGTCGCTGTGCGTCCAAACGCCGACAGGTTTTCGGCTAAGTATGCGCATAATTCCGCATCGTCGTCGATGATTAATATGTAGAGCGATTTGTTGCGTGTTGGTTTGGGGAGTCTCTGTTGCTGAGGCGACAAGGTGTCAGCTGTTGAAAATGCCGATTGCGCCGAGCTTGATTCTGTCTTACTTCCGGTAGCGCTCCCGCGATTCACGGGTATTCTTACCGTAAACCGGCTTCCTCTGCGGTCTGTGCGGTTCTTTGCCGATATTGTGCCGTGATGCAGCTTTACAAGCATCTGCGACAGATTCAGCCCTATTCCGAATCCGGTTCCCTGCGATTTTGTGTTTTTCCCTTGATAGAATCTGTCAAAGATATGCTTTACGCTCTTTTCGTCAAGACCCGGCCCTGTGTCTGACACGGTCAATTCCACAAACCTTCCCATTGCGCGACTCTGCCCCGACCGCGTAGCTATATCGATCTTCCCGCCGGCAGGAGTGAATTTTATGGCGTTTGACAGAAGATTGGCTATCACCTTGTCGAAATTGTCTGCGTCAAGATTTACTCTTCCTGTTTCCTGATGTGTGTCGTCGGGTGTGAATGTAAGGGATATGTCTTTTTCCTGTGCCTGAGGTTGGAACAGTTCTGCTATTCCCGAGACAAAGGCGTTGAAGTCAACTGTTGAGTATGACAGCTCCATTTTTCCCTTGTCGAGCTTTCTTATATACAGAAGCTGGTTGATAAGATTCAGTATCCGGTTGGCGTTGCGGTGTATGGCATGTAGATTGCGTGCGGTTTCGGGATCATGCTCTGATTTCATTATCTTTTCCAACGGCGAGAGGATCAATGTGAGCGGAGAGCGCAGCTCATGTGACACGTTTATGAAAAACTTTATCTTCTCATTGTTTATTTTTTCCGCGTTTTTCTCTCTGATAAATAATGCGGCGAGTATGGGGATGATGAGGATAAGCAATAGGTATACCGTTTTGGCGGCTGTAGTAAGATACCACGGCGGCGACACTATGGCCGTCAGCTCTATGATGTCTGATTCTATTCCGTTGGAAACGCCTTTTATCTCGATTCTGTGTTTGCCTGCGTTTAAATGCGGCAACACAATTAGGTGGTTGCCCGGCGAGGTCGGGATCCAGTCATCGTTCATGTCGGGAATGCGCCATTGATATATGATATGGCCATTCTCTTGGAAGTCCCGGAGAGCTGTCCGTATCGACAGATGGCTGTCAGAATATGACAGATGAATGGTTCCGGAGTCGTCGACAATCTTTTTGCCGTTTGAGGCCGCGCGGCTTTCCTGTGTGATTTTTTCTCCGTTAAGATATATGGCCGATATGAATATGCCCGGTTTCGAGGTGTATGTCGACAATATCTCCGGATTGAAGGAAATGATTCCTCGACTGCCGCTTAAAAATATCCTGTTGTTTGATTCAATGGCCGATGAATATTCCAGCTCCTTTAAATTTTTATTCGGATTGTGTTTTGTGACAGTCATGGCCGTGTCGATACGGTCTATTCCGCTTCGGCTTCCGATCCAGGCGTTTCCTGCGGAGTCAAATGTTATGGTCGATAGAAATATGTCCGACAGTCCGTCGTTAAGCGCGAGCCTCCTGAACGAATAATCTTCAGGATTTATTATAAACAGGCCGTTGCTTGTCACGCTCCATATTCTGCCTTTGCGGTCTTCTGCTATATCGTTATGTACCCCTTTGCACATTTGGGGATAAGTCGAGCTTAGATAGACAAACTCGTCTTTCCCGGTGTCATATATCGACAAGGCGCCGTACATTCCTATCCATATTCTCTCCTTGGAGTCGCAGAACAGCGAGGAAATCCACACCGGATTGAACTCGCTCTCCTCGTTCTTCAGCCATCGTGTCTCTTTAGTCGCGGGATTGATGCGCGCGACTCCGCTGCCGTGTATTCCGAAATATATGTTTCCTGAACTGTCCTCCGTAATTGCTGCGGCGATATAAGTGCCGTCCATTTTCAGCAATTGGCTTATCCGTTCCCCGTTGTCTGCCTCATAAAGCCCCTGATTGTCTACGCCGATATAGATTTTACCGTTTTTTGAGCATCTTATGGAACTTATGGGATTGCTGAACTGGAATTTTTGCAGAAGTGTGCCGTTTTCGTCAAGTTTCAGCAATTGTCCGTCATCCGCTCCGGCCCAGATATTTCCGTATCTGTCGTTAATGGCGATTTTTATTCTGTTGATATAATGGCTTGCAGCATATTTTTCAAGATTTATGAAATTATATGGCATCTCTTCGTGCCGTGCCATCATCACTCCTTGCCGGTTGCTTCCGGCCCATAGGTTCAGCGACGGGTCTTCATGGATGGCCGAAATGTTTGACTGGCTTATGTCGGAGCCGGGATTTGAAAATCTGTCGTCGGGCTGCATTTCAAGACTCCCTTTGGGAAGCCTGAAGATTCCATTGCCGTTTGTTCCGGCGAGAATGTCGCCTGAGCGTGTTTTTGTCGCGCAGTTTATGATTATTCCTTTCCGTGCGGGAATTGTTACTTCACGTAGTTTGCCTGTCTTGCCGTCCTGGAGCCATGCCTGTTTGGTGGTTGTGACAAATATATTGCCGCAATCGTCTTTTATTAGAGTCTTTATATAGGAGTCCGACACTTTCATTGTCTCGGTTCCGTTTTTGCTTTGGAACTTTACGATTTCCCCCTTGTGGGTGCCTCCGATTAATTCTCCTGACGGCGTTTCACATAGCGTGTTGAAATCGGAATGTCCCGGTGTCAGTTTCATGATACACCTCGGCGCGGGTTCTTCTGAATCAGGATCGATTGTGTATATGCCTATTCCGGCGGCTATGAATGCAATCTCTCCGTTTGACTGCTGGTATATGTCCGAAATATAGCCGTTGAATTCGATATATGGCAGCCGTATGCGTGTGAAGTCATCGGTGCCCCGATTGTAAAGGTTCAGTCCTTCACAGGTCGCTATCCACACTCTCCCCTCGGTGTCACATAGGATTTTTATCACACGATTGTCGCTCAGCGATCCGGGGTTGCTTTCGTCATGCAGGTATTTGTCTGAGTTAGTCCCGTCGAAACGTATGAGCCCTGCCTGAGTGCCGATCCACAAGGCTCCTTCTTCGTCAACGCAGAGACTGCTGTAATCCGACGACAATATATCGTCGGAATTGAACAGCTGCGTGTTTATGGCGATGGATTGTGATGAAATCGCCCATACGGTGTTTAACAGCGTCAGCGCTAACGCGAGTAGAAGAATTTTTACCGCATGGGTCATGATTTCTTGTCTTTCCAGATGAAGAGGCGGTCTGACGGTCGTATCTTTTCGGGCGTTTTTATTGAGAAATGTTCCCCCTTTACGGTTTTTTCCACCGGTTTCAGATTCACCCGTATTTCAGCTACGGTCATGATGATGGCGCCGGTGGTAGGCCCTGTTATCACTATTTCGTCGCCGATATTGAGCTCTCCGCTCTCCATCAGAAATTCAGCCACGCCTATGTTGCTGAAATAACGTATCCCTTTGGCGGCGTATATTTTTGTGCGTGTCGCCGATGAGCCGTATTTTGACGACCATTCCCCAAGGCGTTGCCCCAGGTAATAACCGTCCCAGAATCCCCGGTTGAAGATTGTGGCGAGACGTTCGTTCCAGCCGGAGATTTTCTCTTCGCTGAATGTGCCTTCGCATATCGACTTAATCGCTTCGTCATAACATTCGACTGCGATTTTGACATATTCGGGGCCGCGGGCTCTCCCCTCGATTTTGAAGACAGTCACCCCTGAGTCGATCATTTTGTTGAGGAAATGGATTGTCTTGAGATCTTTGGGCGACATGATGTATTTGTTTTCGACGGCGAGTTCGTCGCCTGTCTCGCGGTCGGTCACCGTATAGCCGCGACGGCATATCTGTCCGCAGCTGCCGCGATTGGCGCTCCGGTTCATCTCGTGAAGGCTCAGATAGCATTTGCCCGACACAGCCATGCATAGAGCGCCGTGACAGAACATTTCGATGCGCACAGGCTCTCCATGCGGCCCGCATATGTCGTTTTCGCGTATCTGCCGTGAGATTTCAGCCACCTGTTCGAGGTTCAGTTCGCGGGCAAGCACCATGACATCGGCCCACTGTGAGTAAAATTTTACCGCTTCGATATTGGTCACGTTGACCTGGGTCGATATATGGACTTCCACCCCTATGCTGCGCGCATAAAGTATGGCCGCGATGTCGCTTGCTATGATTGCCGTGACACGGGCCTCTTTGGCGGCGTTGATGATTGCGTGGAGGGTTTCCATGTCACCGTCATAGACGATGGTGTTTACCGTAAGATAAGTCTTTACGCCATTGTTGCGGCATATGTCGGCAATCTGGTGGAGATCGTCGACTGTGAAATTGTTTGCCGATTTGGCGCGCATATTCAATCCTTCAATGCCAAAATAGACGGCGTCTGTGCCGGCGTTTATGGCGGCGTACAGTGACTCGTAGGAGCCTACGGGCGCCATGATTTCAAAGTCAGATCGTTTCATGACGCAAATTTACTGAATAATAATTGAGAATGATGAATGGTAATCTGAGAATTTCTATACTGTTTTGTGAAATATTATATGGTATGAAATGTTTCTTAACAGAAATGGCGCGCTAATCCCGCATGTCGTGACGTTAATAAACAATGGATATAAAATTATTATGGGCGAGTCTCACGACCCACCCATAATAATTAACCTTAAATCTAATACCATGAAAAACACAGTGCAAATATAGTAATTATAACTACTAAACATCAGGGGAGGGAAATGGTTCGCTATGTTCTTAACTTTAACATTAGTTAACGTTTATTTCTCGCCCATTCTGACTAATTTTACAAAAAATAAAAAATCTAATTCAATGAGAATAAAAATACTGGTAGTAGACGATGAGGAATCTCTGTGCGAGATATTGAAATATAATCTTGAGCTTGACGGCTATGAAGTAGATACGGTGCTGTCGGCTGAAGAGGCTTTGGAGATGGATCTGTCAAGCTACTCCCTGTTTATCCTTGATATAATGATGGATAAGCTTAGCGGATTCGATTTTGCTAAGCAGTTAAAGAATAATACCGCTACTGAAAATACACCCATAATATTTTGTTCGGCTCTGAACGGTGAGGACGATACCGTTATGGGGCTTAATCTTGGAGGCGACGATTATATAACAAAGCCTTTTGTTATCAGTGAAGTGCTTGCTCGTGTCAGAGCCGTGTTACGCCGCAGCCATGTGTCCCAGCAATATGCCTATAATCTCTCCAGGGGGATTCAGGAGCCTGATATCGTTTTCAAGACCCTGCGAGTCGACCGCAATGAAAAGATTTGTTACCTTAACGGAGAGCCGGTGACATTGACAAAAACTGAGTTTGAGATATTGATGTTCTTCCTTACTCATCGCAATCGCATATATTCGCGCGAGGAGATTATCAGGGAAGTGTGGCCTGAAGACGTGGTGGTCTCCAACAGGACTATCGATACCAACATAACCCGGTTGCGTAAAAAAATAGAGCCTTACGGGAATAATATTATCACTCGATTAGGCTTCGGGTATGGCTTCAAGGAAACGATTTAGCTATTGGTGGCGGCTGTTCATTCCGCTGATTGTGTTGATATGGACGTTGATTGCGATTCAGGCATACATCCGCTATAAAGATGAGAAGAAGTTTCGTGCCGAGCGGTTGGCCGAGGATCTTGAACTGATTAATGCCCGTATCATTGATACTTACGAGAATGATGATGTGGAGTTGGAGCCGTTTGTAAGGTTCATTGAGAATTATTATGACCGCACTGAGCTGAAGGGTGTGCGTATATCGGTTTATGACGACAATGACAGTCTGTTGTTTCATAGCGGCGTCCCGATTCCACAATATGTGGACGGAGACACCGTGCCCGAGCTGGCCGAGGCCGTTTCGAGCGGACATGGAACCAAGCTGCGTCATAGCAAGCTGATGGATGATATGTATTTCTTCGGTGTGCGGCGAAGTGAGGATGGCAAGATTTTCGTCCATACGGCGATGCCATATACCGATGCTATTGCGAAGTCTACGTCCGTGGATAAGAACATGTGGACAGTTTTGGTGCTGATTGCGCTTGGAGCTTCGGTGATTGTTTTTATCTTTACCCGTTACCTTGCCAGAAATGTGAAGCTGCTTCACGCATTTGCGGTTAAAGCTGCCGCCGGAGATGAAATCGATGAATCTGTGACTTTTTCTAAGGATGAATTAGGCGATGTTTCGCGAAAGATTATCGCTCTTTATCGTGATAAGGCGGAAGCGAATGAGCGTTCCGAACATGAGCATCGGTTGGCTCTGAAGATTAATGAGGAAAAGATGAGGATGACCAAGCAGTTGACCAACAATATAAACCATGAGTTGAAGACTCCGGTCGGTGTTATAAAGGGATATCTCGATACGATGGCTGAACATCCTGAGATGGACGAGGCGTCTCGTCAACGTTTTCTGGATAAGGCCAGAGGGCATGTGGAACGTCTATGCGGAATGCTCAATGACCTGTCTTCGATTGCTCGTCTGGAAGATGGAAGCTCGGGCGTGATGAGGGAAAATGTCGATTTCTCCGAGCTTGTGCAGAATCTGTCATTGGAGCTTAAAACCATTCATCTCAACAATGGTGTCCGCTTTGTCTACGATCTTCCTTCGGCATGTATCGTGTTGGGAAATTATAATTTGCTATACGCGATGATTCTAAATCTCGTGCGTAATGCCGATTTCCATAGTCATGGCACCGAATGCGGCATAAAGCTCCTCTCTGAGAATAATCGTGAGTATAGTTTTTCTTTCTATGATAATGGAGTGGGTGTAGGGGAAGAGCATTTGCCTCATCTTTTTGAGCGTTTTTACCGTATTGACAAGGGACGCTCGCGAAAGGTTGGAGGAACAGGGCTCGGATTGCCTATCGTCAAGAATACGATTAATGTCATGGGTGGCACCATAAATGTGAAGAATCGTGAGGGTGGAGGTTTGGAATTTGTGTTTACTCTGCCTAAATGGAAGGACGATGAGGCTGATAAGCAGCTCTGAATGCAATTTATTTGAATTGACATGCTGCTGTAACCGATTTGCAATAACTAATCGCTAACTTTGTGACATAATTAACCGAAGGGTTATATAAAGATATCACAATCAATATCACAAAGAACGCAGTAATTGCAAGGATATAGTAATTTTTCTGAATAATTGTATGTGGGCTCGGCCTTACTGGAAAGCGAGGCGCCGGTTTCTCGGAAAGAGTGGGTGAACATCGAGATGATATAAACCGTAACCACAGGAAACATATTATTTTTTTTGACTTTAAGGCCTTCTTTTTGAAGGCCTTTATTTTTTTTACTGAATTTTTTTGGGGGGTGCGATAATTTGTGCATACTTTTTGACAAATTTTGTATTATCTTTGCGGAGACAAACATCTAATACTATTTTTAATTTAATACTATCTGACCATGTTACACACAAATTACAACCAAATTGGAACGTTCGGCAAGAACGTAATGAAAGAACTGAATAAAATCTCTCGCAGGGAAAACGACCTCTCTGTGAAAATTCGTTTGCGTGAAAATTCCGGCTCCAGTATTTATTCCTATTTGGGAGCCGATTGCTTGCAAAGGCGTATTTTTTTCCGTAAGTTTGCAATAGTAATTAGCAATGAATTTTGCGATAATAATTTGCAACGAATGAGTAGACTTGTTATATTGCCCGCTGCTATTCTGACAGCATTGTCGGGGATGTCGCAGATTAACTCGCCCAAGCCTGACGGAAGTCTGCTTAGAGGGGAGTTGATGTTGCGCGATAAAAACTATTATGGCGCGATTGACTGTATTTCCAATGTGCGTCCCGGCGAATTTGTTGGCTCTGAAAAGGAACGGGCCGCGATGGCTTTGGCTGTCGGAGAAATGTTTTCCGGAAACTTGTCCGAAGCGAGAAGATTGTTCATTGATTTTATCAGCCGTTATCCTATATCTCCCGAGTGTATTACGGCCCGCATGGGGGTGGCCGATTGTGATTTTTATGACGGCAATTACCGCAGGGCGTTGAAAGAGTACCGTAATATCGATAGCGGTTCGTTGAATCTGTCGGCTGCTGAGGATTATACTTATCGCACGTCATTCTGCCATATGATGCTTGGCGATTTTGACGAGGCGGCTTCCGGCTTTGAATCATTGGCCTATACCGCAAGGTATCATTCTGCCGCTCTTTTTTATGAAGGATACATCTGTTATGCGCAGGGTGCCTATGCTAAGGCGAAAAAATTTTTCAACGAAGTTGACCAAAGCTGTCCTCCGGGTGACCGCGTTCCCTATTATCTTGCTCAGATTGCCTATATTGACGGTGATTATAACAAAGCGTTGTCGTTGGCGCGTGAACATATGAGGGATATAAGGGAATATGAACCTGAGCTTAGACGCATAGCCGGAGAGTCTTTATACAATCTTGGCGAAGAAGGGCAGGCTATCGGTTATTTGACAAAATATATTTCGGAAACATCCGACCCTCAGTTGTCGGCTCTATATATATTGGGAGTAAGTTATTATAAGGAAGGGCAATATTCGAAAGCGATTGAGACTCTCGGTAAGGTTACTTCGTCTGATGACGCGATGGGACAGTCCGCCTATTTGTATATAGGTCAAAGTTATCTCAAGGAAGGCAATCCCAATGCGGCTTTGCTCGCGTTGGAAAAAGCCTATCGCATGGATTTCGACCGCAATGTCAGCGAGACGGCCTTCTTCAATTATGCCGTCGCCCGCAGCGAGGGCGGCAGAACCCCGTTCGGAAGTTCGGTGGATATGTTTGAATACTTTTTGAAGCAATATCCCGATTCCCGGTATGCCCCTGAAGTGCAGGAATATCTTGTTACCGGATATATGACTGATGACAATTATGAAAAGGCTTTGGCCTCGATTCAGAAGATACGCCGGCCGTCGCAGGCTATTCTTAACGCCAAGCAAAGGGTGTTGTACACATTGGGGTCTCGGGATCTTGCCTCAGGACGCGCGTCGGCTGCCCTTAATCGGTTTAAAGAGGCCAGGGCGATATCCGGGGCCGACAAGACAATCAACGCTGAAAGTAACCTGTGGATAGGCGATTGTTACTATCGTTTAGGCAAATATACCGACGCGTCAAAGGCTTACAACGATTATCTGAAAGTTGCCGGTTCTACGTCGCCTAACAGGGCTTTGGCCTATTATGATTTAGCTTATAGCCGTTTTGCTGAAAAAAGATATGATGCGGCTCGTAAAGATTTTGAACGCGCGGTTGCTGATCCGGGCGCGCTTGGCGAGAATATGGTCTCTGATGCCTACAACCGCATAGGCGACTGCTATTATTACATGTCGCAGTTCGGCAAGGCTGAACTGAGCTACGACAAGTCATATTCATTGAACCCGTCTACCGGCGATTATGCGCTCTATCAGAAAGCGATGATGAAGGGACTGGGACGGGATTATAATGGAAAAATCGCTTTGCTCGATGAAATGACTGCCTCATATCCTACGTCCGGTCTTATTCCGTCGGCATTGCTTGAAAAAGCGGAAAGCTATGTGTCGCTCGGTAGAACGGGTGATGCTGTTAGCCTGTATCGCGAACTGGTTAATAGATATCCCTCCACCTCCCAGGGACGAAACGGATACATACAGCTTGCCGTGACGTTGCATGGCCAGGGGAAAACCGGAGAGGCCATCGACACGTATAAGAAAGTTATACGAAGCTATCCTACAAGTGAAGAAGCGCGGGTCGCTTCCGATGATTTGAAACGCATACTTGCCGATGCCGGCCGTCTCAATGAGTTCACATCATTCATCGCGTCAGTGCCGAACGCTCCGAAATTTGAGATTTCAGAACTTGACGGACTGACATTCCAGGCTGCCGAAAAAGCATATCTGCTTGACAACTCGGCTGTCGGGAAGCTGAAGGATTATCTGTCGCAATATCCTGGCGGCCGTCATGAAGCCAGGGCTTTGAACTATCTTTGTGAAGCTTCGATGGCTGCGGGAAATGAGGCCGAAGCTTTGAAATATGCTACGAAAATAGTGGAAAAATATCCTGACGGCGATGCGGCCGAGGATGCCCTTGCCGTAAAAGGAAAGGTTGAATATAATTCCGGTAAGGGAGAAAAGGCGTTGGCTACATTCCGGCAGCTTGAGAAACGTGCTTCCGTTTCTCGTAACTTAGTGGCGGCTCGGTTGGGAATCATGCGGGTGTCGATGGATTTGGGAAAATATTCCGATGTGATTGCCTATGCCCAACGATTGCTCTCTTCTGAATCACTTCCGTCGGCAAATCGTTCTGAAGTGGCGTACTCGCGTGCGTTTGCCCTTTCGGAGACAGGCAAAGGAGCTGAAGCAGCTAAAGAATGGGAAAAACTGGCAAAGGACACCGATGACCTTTATGGAGCTAAGTCGGCTTATTATCTCGGACAATATTACTTTGATTCGGGACAGACTAAGAAGGCCCGGAATATTACAGAGAAGCTTGTCGATTCCAACACTCCCCATTCCTATTGGCTCGCGAGGGGATATATATTGTTGAGCGACATATATAAAAAGCAAGGAAATGACTTTGAGGCCAGGGAATATCTTAAAAGTCTGAAAGAGAATTACCCCGGCTCGGAGAGCGATATTTTTATGATGATTGACAAGCGTCTTAACAAATAAATTAGGAAAAGATGAAGATTGCTAAATATATCGGGGCGCCGTTGATGCTGTTTGTTTGTATGGACGCTGTTGCCCAGGACTTGACAAAGGAAATAACTGTTGAAAAGGATATTGTTCCCATAGAGCGTGAAGCGTCACGCATTGACCGTTTGCCGCAGTTGCGCCTTCCGGCGGTAGCCATGAAAAGACTTTCGTGGAGTGATCGCGCTGTGGCCGCTCCGGTGACCGCCTCGATATCCACTCTCGCTCCGGCGGCCTATCTCTCCGACATGCCCCGGCCGGAATATCGTGGATATGTGTATGCCGGATATTTTCCCGCGCTTCAGGCCGATATTTCCGCAGGATACCGTTTTGTCGATAATGACAATACTGTTGCGGGAGCGTGGGTGCAGTATAACGGAAGCCGGTATAAGCGAAAGAACATTATCGACAACAAGTTGCAATACCGTGACCACACGGCGAAAATCGGCGCCGATGTAAGCCACAAGTTTGACTATGTAGGAACATTGTCGGCACGATTGGGTTATATGTTTTCATCATTCAATTTCCCGACGCTATATGACAAAGGATTGTCCCAGAATGTCAACAATGTGGATTTCGGTGTTGCATGGCGTTCGCTGCCGGGGCGGTTTGAATATTATGCCGGACTGGATTACGGATTCTTTAAATTCGGAAAGCCCGATTACGGTGTTGAAAAATCGATGGCGGAAAATTATGGAGCCGTTTCATTGGGAGGGTCTTTCGCCCTGCATGACAATCTCCGTGTCGGCGCTGACCTGAAAATGGAGATGCTCAATGATTCGGAAGCCGCATTGTCGGATTTGAAATCAACAGCCGCCAATACGAGCGTAACGCCATATTTCAATCTGACAGGCGAACGTTACAATGTGAGATTGGGGCTTGTTGTCGGTCACGCGTTCAATCGGGGAACTTCCACCTATGTCGCTCCCGATGTGAGGCTTGAGTGGATGCCTTCGTCCAGATTCACTGTTTTCGTAGGCGCTGACGGCGGGGCGAGACTTAACGGCATTGCGAGGATGTTTGCTGGCAACCATATGATAAATCCGTCTCAGTCCTATGAGACCACACGCAAGAAAATCGGTGTTGACGGAGGCTTTCTTATCGGGCCGTTTTCCGGAGCGGCCATAAAAGTATGGGGGTCTTATGCGAGTTTGTCACGCCAGCTGATGCCTGAGCTGGTAGAAGGGGAGATGGCTGATGCTTCAGGGCTTTACATGGTAGGATACGATTTTAAAAGCATTAGCTATGGAATCATGCTTGCCTATCAGTATCGCGACATGGCTTCGTTCCATGTAAGCTATGAAGGCGCTCCGAGAGATTACGACAAAGGGTGCATGGACTGGAGCGACAGGGCTAAAAGCGTCATTAAGGCGGGAGTCACAATCTCTCCGATGAAATCGCTTGATGTGTCGCTTGATTATCAGTTGCGTTCCGGAAGAGCGTTGTATGTCCATGGCGAACCGGTTGTCGGGCCGTTTGAAGGAGGATATAGTGCTGTAAAACTTGGCAATCTGAATTCTCTCGATTTGGGAGTATCTTACCGCTTTAATGACCGGTTCAACATCTGGGCGAGGGGCGAGAATCTGTTGAACTCTGATTGGCAGGAGAATTATCTTTTGCCTTGCAAGGGGATTACTGGTCTCATCGGTGTAGGATATAAATTCTGAAAAACATAAAAATTCAAGTATATACCGTTATGAGTTTGAAAAGATTTATCATTGGAGCCTTTTGGACCGCATCCCTGACGGCGACGGCGGTCAATCCCGTGATTCCTCGCGATGACGCGATGGAGGCCAGGATTGATTCCTTACTGAAAAAGATGACTCTCGAAGAGAAAATCGGCCAGATGACCCAGCTCGAGGTCGTGACGTTGGGGTGTGAGTACACGGAGAAGAACCCTGTTTTAAAACTTTCCGGTGAGCGTCTTGATGATGTGATCGGGACTCATAAGGTGGGATCTATACTGAATGTGCCTAAAATCGCATTGACAGCTCCGCAATGGAACGAAGTTATAACCCAGATTCAGGATTATTCAATGAAGAATCTCGGCATTCCGTGTATCTACGGTCTCGACATGAATCATGGGGCAAGCTATGTGCTTGGGGCGACTCTGTTTCCGCAGAATATAAATATGGGCGCGACGTTCAACCGTGAACTTGTGAGGCTTGGCGGTGAAATTACGGCTTACGAGACTCGTGCCGCCGATGTGCCCTGGACTTTTAATCCTACTGTCGACTTGAGCCGTGACCCGCGTTGGCCGCGTGTGTGGGAAAATTATGGCGAGGACGCTTATCTGAACAGTCAACTTGGAACTGCGGCTGTATTAGGCATGCAGGGCGACAATCCCAATCACATAGACCGTTTCCATATCGCAGCCAATCTTAAGCATTTTATGGGCTACGGAGCGCCTGTCAGCGGACGTGACCGCACTCACTCTTCGATAGGGGAGCAGGAGATGCGTGAAAAGCATTTTGCTCCTTATCTTGCCGGCATAAAGAATGGTCACGCTCTTTCGATTATGGTCAATTCGACTACCAACAACGGAGTGCCTTTCCATGCCAATGCCAAGTATCTTACGACATGGCTGAAAGAGCAGCTTGATTGGGACGGATTGATTGTTACCGATTGGTCGGACATCAACAACCTGTATACGCGTGAAGGTGTGGCCGCTAATAAGAAAGAGGCTATAAAAATGGCGATAAATGCCGGTATTGACATGGCGATGGAGCCGTATAAGACCGACTATTGCACATTGATGAAGGAGCTGGTCGAAGAGGGCGAGATTCCGTTAAGCCGTATTGATGACGCATGCGCCAGAGTGCTTCGCATGAAGATGCGTCTCGGTTTGTTTGAGACTCCCGATACCGATTATAAGGATTATCCCATGTTTGCTTCACGGAAGTTTGCCGAAGCGTCTTTGGAAGCTGCCGCTCAGTCAATGGTGCTGTTGAAAAACGAAAATGACATCCTTCCGCTCAAAAAGGGCACACGCATTCTGCTTACCGGCCCTAATGCCAACTCGATGCGTACGCTTAACGGCGGATGGACCTACACCTGGCAGGGTCATCTTACCGACCGTCTCGGCAAGGAATATAACACCATATACGAAGCTTTATGCAATAAATTCGGAAAGAGCAATGTCAATTACGTTCCGGGTGTGACTTACATGCAGAATCGCGATTGGCAGTTTGACACGATAGTCGGGATTGACAAGGCTGTTGCGGCTGCGGCTGATGCCGATGTTATTCTTGCGTGCATCGGAGAAAACAGCTATTGCGAGACTCCGGGCAATATCAACGACCTGAACCTGTCGGAAAATCAGCTTAAACTTGTGAAAGAGCTGTATGCCACCGGAAAACCTGTCGTATTGATTCTCAATGAGGGCCGTCCGCGCATCATAAATAGTATCGTTGATGACGCGAAAGCGATCGTAGACATTATGTTGCCATCGAATTATGGCGGTGACGCTCTTGCCGAGCTCCTTGCCGGAGATGATAACTTTAGCGGAAAATTGCCGTTCACTTATCCCAAATACAGTGCCGCTCTCAAGACATATGATTATAAGAAAGGTGAAAGTTCGAAGACGATGGAGGGGGCTTATAATTACAGCGCTGTCGTCGAATTGCAGTGGGTGTTCGGTTACGGATTAAGCTACACTACGTTTGAATATTCCAATCTTCGAGTCGATAAGCCGACGTTCAAGTCCGGCGACATTCTTAACTTTGATGTGGATGTGACCAACACCGGGAAGAGGGAAGGTATGGAGAGCGTGCTTTTATTTTCATCCGACCTCGTCGCTGGCACTTCTCCTGACATACGCCGGTTGCGGCAGTTTGACAAAATCAGGCTTATGCCGGGTGAAACACGTACGGTCAGACTTTCTGTTCCGGCTGATGATCTCGCTTATGTGGGTTACGATGAGAAATGGATTCTTGAAAAAGGAGATTTTGTAATCCAAATAGGCGATAAAACCGTTAATATAACTGCCACTGAGACTAAAAAGTGGGAGACTCCAAACCGTGAATAACCAAAATAAACTAAAACACAAAAAATAACAACTATGGCAACACTATCTATCATTAAGAATGACCCATGGCTTGAACCCTATGCTGACGCTATCGAAGGCCGTCACAAGGACGCTATTGAAAAAGAGAAAGAATTGACGGCCGCCGACGGGTCATTGAAAGCTTTTGCCAATGCCTACAATTATTTCGGACTCCATCGCACTGCTACTGGATGGGTGTTCCGTGAATGGGCTCCAAACGCGACAGGAATAACTCTCGTCGGAGATTTCTCCGGATGGAAAGAGTATCGTAAATATGCTCTTAAACCGATAGGGAACGGTGTGTGGGAAATCAAGCTTAAGCCTGACGCGATTCATCATGGCGACCTCTATAAGATGGTTGTTAACTGGAACGGAGGTTCCGGAATGCGTATTCCGGCTTATGCTGTTAGAGTGGTGCAGGACGAGGAGACAAAGATATTTTCCGCCCAGGTGTGGGCTCCTGACGCGCCTTACAAGTGGAAGGTCAAGCGTTTCGTTCCCGATACCAAACCGTTGCTTATTTATGAGTGCCATATCGGCATGGCGCAGGAGCGTGAAGGAGTGGGCACATACACCGAATTTAAAGATAAAGTGTTGCCGCGTATCAAGGCTGACGGATATAACACTATTCAGATTATGGCTATTCAGGAACATCCCTATGATGGTTCCTTTG
>CAZYXN010000026.1:0-25742 GCA_964651105.1 uncultured Muribaculum sp.
GATAATTTGTGCCTACTTTGTGTCAAATTATGTATTATCTTTGCAAAAACATTAATAACATCTAATACTACACAACCATGTTACACACATCATTTACCCATGCGGATGTTCGCTCCGAACGTCCTGAGACAACACTAAAGAGACCAACAGCAACAACAACCGCCCTCCGGCCTCGGCTCCAGCACAACATAGGCCAAGCCTCACCTAATTGTAGGGACGTTCGGCCCGAACGTCCTGAACGAAACATCGGAAGGAGGACTACCGAAACCATGCCGCACCCCCTCCCTAAGCTCCGGTACGAAACACTACGGAAACGGCTCCGTGACCGCTTGCCGCCTCCCGATATCCCCGATACCGATATCATTCCTTATGTCACTTCTGATGGCTATGACCGTCAATACGCTCTCTCCCTGATTTATTCGTGCTTGTGTGCTCCCCGTCTATACGGGAAGGCAATCCCTTCATTGTCATATTCGACAATTACAAGATTACATTATATCGTTAAACTCTGATCGGCGGCAGCTGTCCCCGCCAAGTGCGGCTTCATGCCGCCGAAACGGCAGCAGAAGAACTTTGACATTTTTATTTTATCGGCCCTTTTCGCTGGTTTAGTTCTGGATAAATGGTTGTTTATGTGCTGATCGTCTGTGGGTAAACTTTATATCCTGTAGACCGCTCTGCGACTGGCTTGCATGCTGACTGAAAACTGGATGGGGAGGCCGGTTTTTAGCCGGTCTCCCCATCGCCGTTTCAACTATTTATTTATGAGAACCTCCTTACCCGGTATCCCTACCCGATAAAGAGGACGAGGGATGTGAAAAAGCGGGTAATTTCACTGTTTTCATTATAATAACAACTGAAAACTGTTTGTGGACGAGGATTTCAGGGCTTTTCTAAACTAAAAACGCTTAAAAAAAGTAAAGAGAAGATTGATTTTGAACAATTATAAGTTAATTAACTTAATCGATTAACTTTTATTACGGATAGTCTTTATTTTATGCTCTCCTCGAATTCTGATTTTATATCCTTAATCTCTTCTCGGAACGGACAGCGTGAAGTGTCTGATTTTTTTATTAATTCATCAATTCGGCGAGTGAAATAATCAAGCAAGTCATTGGTATACATGTATTCGAGCGATTCCTTAAAGGATGTAAGCAATGTGTTTTCTTGCGATTCCCTCAGCTGGAATCGTGAAGTTTTGGCGTAACGCATGATGGTTTCCGGTAACGAAAATCCTATTTCAGCGATAAGGCGGGGAGAAGGATGTAACGACTTGAAATCTTTGATTGCTTTTTTGCATACCGATGTCCTGCCTTTGGCTCTTCCTTTTTGCGGGAAAAATTCTTTTTGGATTATGGCGCTGTATTTCTCGAACATTTTATTTTCATCCGGATTAACGTAATATTCCATGTATTCGCGTGCCTCTTTACGTGCGTCATAGAGTTCCAGCATAACTTCGATGAGCTGTTCCTTGGTTAAACTCTTGAGTTGTTTTTTTAGCGAAGTTTTTGACATATTTTTTTAATATAGAATACAATGGCAAAATTAGTCAAGAATAAATATAAATGAGTAACTTTGCGCGCTAAAGATATGAATTTTTATAATATGAAGAAGATTTTATTTGGCTTGATGGCATTAGGCGTCTCAGGCTTGGCGATGGCTGAAGGTTATCAGGTCAACACTTTAAGCGCGAAACAAGGAGGGATGGGGCATACTGGAGTCGCGCAAAAACTTGGTGCTGAAAGCATGTTTTTTAATCCGGCCGGAATGGCTTTTATGAATAAGACGCTCGACATTTCAGGTAGTGTGAACGGCGTTATGGCGACAGCCAAAGCGAAAATCGACGGCAGCTGGTATGAAACTGACAATGATGTCAGCACTCCTATGATGCTCGGAGCGGCATTTTCGATTTACGATAATTTGAAAGCAGGTATAAATCTGTATACTCCATATGGAAGTAATATCAACTGGACTAATTCATGGCCCGGCGCGATACTGAATCAGTCGGTAAAACTCTCCACCTTCACGATTCAGCCGAGTATCGCGTGGCGTATAACTCCTAAATTGTCGGTAGGAGCAGGTCTTATGATTTCATGGGGAAGCGTGGACTTGAACAAAGGTCTTGTCAATCCGGCCTCAATGGACAATTTGATTGGCATTCTTTCATTGCTGGGGCAGATTCCGGCAGGCGCGTCTAAGTTTGGAAATACAATGCCTGCGTCTGTCAACCTTACCGGGACCGCCAATGTGGCTTGCGGCATTAACATTGGAGCGATGTACGATATTAATGACCAATGGACAGTGGGCGCTGATTTCCGGTCAAAAATGACTATGAAGGTGAAAGCCGGTGATGCGAAGGTTTCATATGCCAATGATTTGGCAGCGGGTATTCTTGAGTCGGAAATCGGAATTATCAACAGTTCTGATTTTACTGCTGAAATGCCAATGCCGGCGGTGGTGACGTTTGGCGTTTCATATAAGCCGTTGAACAATCTGTTGATTGCGTTTGACGCTCAGTTTACCGGATGGAAGACTTACAAGGACTTGGATATCGAATTTTTAGATGAAAATGCGGCTAAATTCAATCAGCATCTTGTGAAAGATTATAAAGACGCGTGGGCTTTCCGCCTTGGCGCTCAATATGGTTTGACCGACCGATTTGACATACGTGCCGGATTTATTGTTGATCTTTCTCCGGTCAATGACAATTATTATAATCCTGAGACCCCGGGAATGACTAAGCTTGAACCTTCTGTCGGATTCTCGTTCAGGCCGATTCCGAATCTTTCTATAGATTTGTCGGCTCTTTATGTCGCAGGTTTGGGCGTGAATGACGTAAATTGCGGCTACGTGGATTTTCTTGCAGCCAAACTTGGCGCGAGCATGGAAAAGTCCATCACTGCCGACTATAAAGTGCATGCGTTTGTTCCCTCTATAGGAGTTTCGTTTTCATTTTAAAAATCGGATTTGAACCGATACTTTTCGACTATTCGTAATGGCACTGAAATATACTGGATTAACAGCGTCGCAAGTAGAAGAAAGCAGGAAACTGAACGGAGAGAACATATTGACTCCACCCAAGAAAACTCCATTATGGCGTCAGTTTTTGGATAAATTCCGAGATCCGCTGATTATAGTTCTTCTTATTGCCGGAGTTCTGTCGATAGGAATTTCGTTCTATGAGTATTACGGTTTGGAAGAGACTGCGGCGGTCTTTTTTGAACCGTTGGGTATATTCATTGCCATCTTGCTTGCGACGGGCCTCGGGTTTATATTTGAGGTCAAGGCCGAAAAGGAATTCGCCATACTTAATCAGGTGAACGACGAGGAGCCTGTCGAAGTGATACGCGACGGAGATGCGGTCAGGATCCCTAAAAAGGATGTCGTTGTTGGAGATATAGTCGTTCTGTCGACTGGAGAAGAGATTCCTGCTGACGGACATCTTCTTGAGGCTACGTCTTTGATGGTCGATGAATCAATATTGACTGGAGAGCCTGCATGTTCTAAGTCTGTCGATTCCGCTCATTTTGATAAGGATGCCACTTTCCCTACTGATGCCGTTATGAGGGGAACCAAGGTGATGGAAGGACATGGAGTGTTTGAAGTTACTGAAGTAGGGGATAACACTGAGAATGGAAAAGTATATGAGGCGGCTCAGATAGATGACTCTGTCAAGACTCCGCTGAGCATTCAGCTTGATAAACTCGGCAAGCTTATCACAAAGATAAGTTACTCCGTCGGAGTCCTGATTCTTGTTGGACGTGTCATGATGTATTTCATTGAAGGAAATACTTTTGAGCCTGTGCATTTTCTTGCTTATTTCCTTCAGTCGATAATGATTGCAGTGACGCTTGTCGTTGTATCGGTTCCCGAAGGTCTCCCTATGGCGGTGACGCTGAGTCTGGCATATAGCATGCGCCGGATGCTGCGAACCAATAATCTCGTGCGCAAAATGCATGCTTGCGAGACTATGGGGGCAACGACTGTGATATGTACCGATAAGACAGGCACCCTTACTGAAAATCAGATGCGTCTGGCGGAAACTGATTTTTGCGGCCTTGAAAATCAGATTCTCGGTGACGATACGTTGAGCAGAATAATAAAAGAGGGAATTGCTGTGAATTCTACAGCCATGCTCGATATGTCCAACCCTGATCGTCCGCAAGTGCTTGGCAATCCAACTGAAGGAGCGCTATTGTTGTGGCTTAAGTCTAAAGGTGTTGATTACAGCGAGTTGAGAAACAACGCCGGGCGTATCGATGAAGTCCCGTTCTCCACCGAACGCAAATACATGGCGACTGAGGTCGAGTCATCTCTTTTGCCGGGGAAGAAAATCGTTTATGTTAAAGGCGCCCCTGAGATTGTCCTTGACTTATGCCGAAATATTAATGCCGGAGTGGATAAATCGGCTTTGAACGACCGGCTCGCTGTTTATCAGAATCAGGCGATGAGGACACTCGGCTTTGCCTGCCAGATTGTGGATGGAGACGAGCCGGTGATTGCCGAGGGAAAACTTGTAGCGTCTAATCTGACGTTTATCGGCATTGTCGCTATTTCCGACCCGGTAAGAGCCGAGGTGCCGGCTGCCATAAAAGAATGTATTGATGCCGGTATTGCGATAAAGATTGTTACAGGCGATACTCCTGCGACAGCTCGCGAGATTGCCCGTAACATCGGGTTATGGACAGATAATGACGGTGATTGTAATATTATCACAGGTCCTGAGTTCGCCGGGCTTTCCGATGACGAGTTGTTTAGAAGGGTGGGCGATTTTAAGATTATAGCTCGGGCGCGTCCGCTTGATAAAAAACGCTTGGTTGAGGCTTTGCAGCATAACGGCGAGGTGGTTGCTGTGACCGGCGACGGCACTAATGACGCTCCCGCTCTTAAGATGGCTCATGTCGGCCTGTCGATGGGCGATGGCACTTCTGTGGCGAAAGAGGCGAGTGACATAACTATTATCGATAATTCGTTTGCAAGTATCGGCCGTGCCGTGATGTGGGGGCGTTCGCTTTATAAGAACATACAGCGATTCGTGTTGTTTCAGCTTACGGTCAATGTGGTGGCAAGTCTTATTGTGCTTATCGGCGCGTTTACCGGAACCGAATCTCCGCTGACAGTCACTCAGATGCTTTGGGTTAACCTTATAATGGATACGTTTGCCGCGATGGCGCTTGCTTCGCTTCCTCCTTCTCCGTCGGTCATGAATGATAAGCCCCGCTCGCGTAGCTCGTTCATAATCACTCCTGCGATGAAAAATAATATTATCGGAGTCGGGACATTGTTCACCATCCTTCTGCTTGGTATTCTTTACGTTTTCCATCATTCTCATGTGGAATCTCTGTCGGATTTCTTTACTGAATGTTGCCGCCTTGAAGGATATCACGGATTGTCGGTATATGAATTGAGCCTCTTTTTTACGATATTCGTATTCCTGCAATTTTGGAATATGTTTAACGCGAGAGCTTTTGACACCGGACGTTCTGCATTCCGTCTGCAGGGTTGCTCTGAATTTGTCATGATTGTCACCGTTATATTTGTCGGGCAGATTTTGATTGTAGAGTTTGGCGGAGCGATGCTTAACGTTACCCCCCTTCGATTCATCGACTGGGTAATAATCGTAACACTCACTTCTCTTGTGTTGTGGTGCGGCGAGGCGGTAAGGTTTTTCAAAAAAATACGCTAAAAAGGAATGACAAAAAATTTGCGCGGGCGTAGGGGAAATCGTATATTTGCACTATCATAAATAGTCCAACAGAGATGAACAGAAACAGTCTTGTATCCATATCCGATATAGGCAAGGACGAGATAATGCGTTTGCTCCGCCAGGCGAGTTATTTTGAAGCTAATCCTAATCATCGGATACTTGAGGGAAAAGTAGTGGCTACATTGTTCTTTGAACCATCTACCCGTACACGTTTGAGTTTTGAAACCGCAGTCAATCGTCTTGGCGGTCGTATAATCGGCTTTTCCGATGCAAGCACCACCAGCTCTTCCAAAGGTGAGACGCTGAAGGATACCATAAAGATGGTCAGCAATTATGTCGATTTGATTGTGATGCGCCATTATCTCGAAGGAGCGGCCAGGTATGCTACCGAGGTTACCGACGTTCCGGTCATTAATGCCGGTGATGGAGCTAATCAGCATCCTACGCAGACGATGCTTGACTTGTATTCGATATATAAGACCCAAGGCGCTCTTGACAATCTTACTATAACCATGGTCGGCGACTTGAAATATGGCCGCACTGTGCATTCATTGTTGATGGCTCTCCAGTATTTTAATCCGACATTCAATTTTATTGCATGCAAAGAGCTTGAGATGCCTCGTGAATATATACGTTTCTGCGACGAGCATGGGATAAAATATAACGAATACCGTGATTTTACCCCTGAAGTGATAAACAACACCGACATACTTTATATGACTCGCGTGCAGAGAGAACGTTTCACCGACATCATGGAGTATGAGAGAGTGAAAGACCTGTATAATTTGAATGTGAGAATGCTTGACGGGTCTCGTGACAATCTCCGGGTGTTGCATCCGCTGCCTCGTGTCAATGAGATTGATCAGGATGTGGATGATAGTCCTAAAGCGTATTATTTCCAACAGGCAAGAAACGGATTGTATGCGCGTCAGGCTATAATTTGCAGAGCCTTAGGTATTGATGTTCCCGAAAATTGAAGTTTATGGCACCGAATAAGAAAGAATTGGCAGTAGCTGCGCTGCAAAACGGAACGGTGATAGACCGTATTCCCGCACAAATGCTATTTAAAGCGGTTGAGATTTTGGGTATTCAGAAACTCGATAAAAGCATCACTATCGGAAATAACCTCCAGTCCAAAAAACTTGGTACCAAAGGTATTATTAAGGTTGCCGATACTTTTTTCCCTGAGGACGTTATTAACCGAATAGCCCTTATCGCTCCTTCTGCAAAAATCAATATCATACGTGATTTTGAGGTGGTTGAGAAATATTGCGTGTCGCTTCCTGAAGAGATTGTAGGTATTGTAAGATGTAAAAATCCGAAATGCATTACTAATAACGAGCCGATGAAGACTCGTTTTACTGTAATAGATCCGGATGCGCGTATTATCCGGTGCAATTATTGCGGGCATACTGTCAGCGCGAAGGAGGCTGACATTAAATAACACGTTTCGGAAATGTCAAAACAGAGTTGGCGTCCCGGCACAATGGTATATCCCGTACCTGCTGTGATTGTAACTTGCGGCAAGTCGGTGGAAGAAAGCAATATGCTGACAATTGCATGGACCGGCACTATATGTTCCGACCCTGCGATGTGCTATATTTCGGTACGCCCTTCCCGTTACAGTTACGACTTGATAAAGGACTCTATGGAGTTTACAATAAATCTCACGACTTCCTCGATGGCTTATGCCGCTGATTGGGCCGGAGTGAAATCGGGTCGGGATTTTGACAAATGGAAGATGACAGGACTGACTCCTGTTAAGGGTGAGAAAGTGTCGTGTCCATATATAAAAGAATCGCCGCTGTGCATTGAATGCCGTGTCAAGGAGATTGTACGGCTTGGAACTCACGATATGTTTATTGCCGAGGTGGTAAACATACTTGCCGAAGAGGCGCTGATTGATGATGAAACGGGAGCGTTTCATTTGGATAAAGCCGGTTTGTTGGCTTATAGCCACGGAGCATATTATGAGCTGGGAAAAGAAATAGGGCGGTTTGGCTGGTCGGTAAAAAAGAAGAAATAAAGACAATATTATAATATTTATCTGATGGAAAGAGACAAACAGATTTTTGACATCATTGAACGCGAACACCAGCGTCAAAAGCATGGCATTGAGCTTATTGCTTCGGAAAATTTTGTTAGTGAACAGGTTATGCAGGCTATGGGTTCTTGTTTGACCAACAAGTATGCCGAGGGATATCCCGGTCACAGATACTATGGCGGTTGCCAAGTGGTCGATGAAGCCGAGAACCTTGCGATTGAGCGTGTTAAAAAACTATTTGGAGCGGAATATGCTAACGTTCAGCCTCACTCCGGAGCGCAGGCTAATATGGCAGTATTCATGGCCTGTCTGAAACCGGGCGATAAATTTCTCGGTTTGAATTTGTCTCACGGAGGACATCTTTCGCACGGAAGCCCTGTCAATTTCTCCGGCCTTGTATTCCATGCTCTTGAATATAATGTAAAAGAAGATACCGGATTGGTCGATTATGACCAGATGGAGGAAATCGCTATTCGCGAGCGTCCAAAATTGATTGTCGGAGGAGCAAGCGCCTATTCACGTGAATGGGATTATGCGCGTATGCGTAAAATCGCTGACGAAATCGGAGCGATTCTTATGATTGATATGGCTCACCCGGCCGGTCTTATCGCTGCCGGTCTGCTTGACAATCCTGTTAAGTATGCCCATATCGTGACTTCGACAACCCACAAGACTCTACGCGGACCTCGCGGTGGTATTATCTTGATGGGTAAGGACTTTGATAATCCATGGGGCAAGACCAATCCGAAAGGCGAAATCCGCAAAATGTCGGCTCTTCTTGATTCAGCCGTATTCCCGGGTGTGCAGGGCGGCCCGCTTGAACATGTGATTGCGGCTAAAGCTGTCGCTTTTGGCGAGGCTCTTCAGCCTTCTTTCAAGGAATATCAGCTGCAAGTGAAGAAAAATGCCGCAGCTATGGCGAAAGCGTTGATTGAAAAGGGTTACAAGATCGTATCCGGCGGTACTGACAACCATTGTATCCTTGTCGACCTTCGTACAAAATTCCCTGAACTTACAGGCAAAGCAGCTGAAAAGGCGCTTGTTGAAGCCGACATAACCGCAAATAAAAATATGGTGCCGTTTGATACTCGCAGCCCGTTCCAGACTTCCGGTATTCGTCTCGGGTCTCCGGCGATAACCACTCGCGGAGCGAAAGAAGAGATGATGGGCGAGATTGTCGAACTTATTGATGCCGTTCTTTCATCAGCCGATGACTCAAAGGTAATAGCCGATGTGCGTGCCAAAGTCAACGCTATGATGGAGGATTATCCCATGTTTGCTTATTAAATTCCTGCGTTGTGAAATTGCTCCTGTACCGCATCTATCAATTGTTGATTATGGCTCCGGCGCTTCTGGTTGCCACGATTATGACTGCGTCGTTAACAATTTTATTCAGCGTGATTGGTATGGGGCGTTGGGCAGGTTACTTTTTCCCTCATTGGTGGGCGCGTTTGTTCTGCGCGCTCACCCTTGTGAGGGTCTCTGTGGTCGGCAGGGAACATATAGATAGTAATATATCGTATGTTTTTGTCGCGAATCATCAGGGCGCGTACGACATATTCTCGATTTATGGCTATCTGAATCATCAGTTTCGATGGATGATGAAGAAGGCGTTGGAAAAAATACCGTTGGTAGGGTATTCGTGTAAGGTCTCCGGACATATAATGGTTGACAATTCGACACCGGCTTCTACGCGTGAAACTTTGGAGAAAGCCGAAAAGCAGTTGCAAGGCGGCATGTCGCTTGTCGTGTTCCCGGAAGGAGCCCGTACCTTTGACGGCAAAATGCGGACATTCAAACGCGGCGCTTATTTCCTTGCTGTCGAATTCGGATTGCCTGTAGTCCCGATAACGATTAACGGCGCGTTTGACGTGATGCCGCGTTTTAAAAAAATCCCGATGTACGGACATATCACACTGACCATCCATAAGCCTATCGAGCCGGTTGATGGTGTGCATGATTTGTCCGAGCTTATGAAGAAAAGTTTTGAAGAAATTCATAATTCTCTCGATTCTAAATATGCTTAGTAATCCTCAAAGGTGATGTGTATAATTTTTTTGCTATAAAATTTTCGCTTTTCACTTTTGTATATGGGAAATTTATTATCTTCGCAGTATGAAAAATTCTTTTGGGAATTCTTTTCATAACCATACGTTAATGATACAAAAAATAAAGTTATGATATTCAATTTTCGACTTGTGTCTGATGAGATGGATAATTTCAGACGTGAGATTAACATTGATGCTGACGCTACTTTTCTGGATTTGCGTAATGCGATTTGCGATTCGGTAGGATATGATAAAAACCAGATGTGTTCTTTCTTTCTCTGTGATGAAAACTGGGAAAAAGGGAATGAGATAACTTTGGAGGACATGGGTTCTGATTCGGATGAAGAGATTTATCTGATGGATGAAACTGTTCTCAGTGATTATCTCGATGATGGGGATCGAATGATTTTTGTGTTCGATTATATGACCGACCGCTGTTTTTTCATAGAGCTTAAAAAGAGTATCCCCGGCAAGAATCTGAAAGATCCCGTATGTGTGGCTTCCATGGGCACTCCTCCTCCGCAGATAATGGATATTGACGAATTTGAAGCTAAGAACACAAATGTCGCAACTTCTGTTGCTGATGATAATTTCGATGAAGATTTCTATGGAAGCGACGGATATAGCGATGATGAATTTGATGCCGCCGGATTCGACGAAATGACTTTCGATGACAATATGTAGCCATCTGTTCTACAGATGAACAAAATAGATAGGGTCGACTTTAGTCAACCCTATTATATTAATTGCATATTGCGAGCTTGTTGTCTGCCGGTCGGTAGCCTCTTATAAATTCTGCAACCGTCATACGTCGTTTTCCGGGGATTTGGAGCGACAGTACCTCAAGAGAGCTGTCTCCGGCAGAGATGAACATTTTATCTCCTTCAACAGAGATGACTCCGGACCGGACGCTTTGTCTTTCCGGTAATATTCGGGTCTCGAAAATTTTCACACTTGCCGCTTCTTCCCCGGTTATGCCTGATATTTCAGTCCATGCTCCCGGATAAGGAGCAAGTCCTCTTACCAGATTATGTATTCTGACAGCCGGTTGTGTCCAGTCGATACGGCATGTTTCTTTGAATATTTTGGGCGCGTCGGGCAGTACTTCGCCATCTTTGATTGTTGTATCCTGGGGAATCGGCGATAAAGTTCCGTTGAGGATGTTTTCTACGGTTTTTATTGTCAGGTCGGCTCCGATATGCATCAGTTTGTCATGTATGGTTCCCGCATTGTCCTCCGGATTTATCGGAATTCTGCATTTGTCGATGATGTCGCCGGTGTCAATTTCATGTTTTAGAAAAAACGTTGTTACTCCGGTCTCGGTTTCGCCGTTTATTACGGCCCAATTTATAGGCGCCGCTCCGCGATATTTGGGCAATAATGAAGCATGAAGATTGAATGTGCCTAACTCCGGCATATTCCACACGATTTCTGGAAGCATGCGAAATGCGATTACAATAAACAGATTGGCGTTCAGCGAACGAAGCTCTTCGACAAATTGCGGATCCTTCAGTTTTGCCGGCTGCATAAGATGGAGTCCATGACTTTCCGCATATTGCTTCACCGGAGAGTGCAGCATTTTGTGGCCGCGTCCTGCCGGTTTGTCAGGCATAGTCACGACTCCGACAATATTGTATCCTCCTTCGTGAAGGCGGTCAAGGCTCTCGACGGCAAATTCAGGCGTTCCGAGAAAAACTATTCTTAGGTCTTCTTTTTTCATTCTCAGTATGTATATTTTGGACAAAGTTACGATTTTTCCCTTTAATTCCTTAAATTTGCACTGTTTATGAGACGCTATTTTTACACTTTTGTCGCCATGATTATGGCCGCGTGCTTACTATTTCCTCCACTTGCTGTCGCTGATAACGATAATGTAGACGGTGTCCGGAGCGAATATATCGCTCGTGATTCATGCAATTCTCGGTTTGACGCAAAACAGCTGATATTGCCGGGAGCGTTGATTGCTGTCGGCGCTTTTGGAGTGGAAAACGGATGGATGAAGCATATTAACCGCAATGTAAATAGTGAAATGCGTCATCTTAGCGGCGGACACCATTTCCGAGCCGACAATTTTATCCAGTATCTTCCTGCCGCTTCCTATCTTGCATTGGGTGAATTCAACGGAATGCGTCCAAAACACAATCTGCGAGATAGGGCGATTATCACGGCGACTTCGTTTGCTGTAATGTGTGCTGTCGTGCAGCCGGTAAAACATATTGTTGGCGAACGCCGTCCTGACAAACCTGATTTTTTTGATTCCTTTCCGTCGGGCCACACTGCTACGGTTTTCATGGGAGCTGAATTGGTGAGAAGCGAATATTCTCTTGGAATCGGGATTGCTGCTTATGGTGTCGCGTGCGGAGTCGGCTTTTTCCGGTTATATAATAATCGGCATTGGCTTAATGACGTAATTGCCGGAGCAGGAGCCGGCATTTTAAGCGCCCGTATCGGGATATGGATGCTCCCCGTGTGGGAACGCCTGTTTCATTTCGGAAGCGGAAAGACAGTTCCAGGGATTGCCCTTGTTCCGACCTTCGATATTCATTCTCACGGTCTGATGATGAGCGGAGTTATGTGTTTTTGAATTTTTCAAAAAATTTTAAACATAAAAAAATATGAGTTGTTATAGTAATATAATCAACTAAAATTAATGTTTATGAATCTTACGAAGTTTAATTTCTTGGGCTATTCAAAGAGCTGGTGGCTCGTTCTCATAGCCGGAATCGTGATGGTGATTTGCGGGTTTGCATATTGGTTCTGGCCTGCTGCCGGATTTGCAATTGCTTCACAAATCTTCGGTTGGGTACTGGTGCTTGTCGGTATCGTTCAACTTATTGTTGCTGCAGGACCGCGTTATCCTAAAGGATGGGGCTGGTGGATAGCCGGCGGCATGATTGACTTGTTCATAGGATTTATGCTTGTGCGCAGCATAATGTTGTCAGAAGCCGTATTTCCTTATTTTCTGGCTCTGATATTCCTTTATTGGGGTATAACGATGATTATCAGTTCCGTTAACGGGCATAAAGGCAAATATTGGTGGTTGTATCTTGTGAATGGTATTTTGCTGATGTTTATCGGATTCTTCTTTATTGAAGCCGGTTACGTTCAGAACATGATGATGGTCAGCTTCCTTACGGCGCTTGCGTTCATTTATTGGGGCTTCTCTATTTGCATGGTGGCATATGATATAAAGCCCTCTTCAGAAAATGGAGGTTTAGATGCGTAACCGTGATTAGATAAAACGATAATGTCCGTGTCCGGTATGAGATTGTGCCGGACATGGACTTTTTGTTAAATAATCTTAGATAAAATCTAAAAGCTTGTTAGAAGCTTGGTAAAATTGCCGGAATATCTTACCTTTATCATGGATTAAACCATTGACTCGAATTTTGGTCTAATGGAATATATCACACATATTATTTAACGAATTAAAAATGGGAGAGTCAAGTCTTATGATTGCAAAAAAAATTCTGTTATTGGCGTTAATGCTGGCCGGCAGTTGTGTCGCGTCATATGCGCAATATGACGATGATATATATTACAATCCGGCAAAAGATAAGAAGGCCCAGACGCCTGTGGTAAAGAAAAACCGGAATACAACATCATCGTCAGATTATTATACAGGGTCTCAATACAATCCATACCTTGGAGGCTCTGATTATGCTCCTGCCGACAGTTATCAGGTTACAGGAACTTCTACACGCAATGTCGATGAATACAATAGAAGGGGTTCATATGCTCCGGCCGATTCGTCACGTAATGTTTCCGCTCAAAACGATGACTTTCAATGCACACGTCGTATCGAGAAATATTATAATGGCGACATTATCGCCGATGTGAATGACCCGACATTGGTTGATTATTATTATCTTAATCAGCCCGATGTGACTATAAATGTCATATCTCCTGGTTATGGATGGTATTCTCCATGGTACTGGAATGATCCCTGGTATTGGAATTCATGGGGACCGTCATGGTCATGGTCGTGGGGCTGGGGCCCATCTTGGTCGTGGGGGCCGTCATGGTCTTGGTCATGGGGTTGGGGTCCCTCCTGGTCATGGGGATATCCCGGTTGGGGTTGGGGTCCGGCGTGGGGATATCCCGGTTGGGGTTGGGGTCCGGCGTGGGGATATCCCGGATGGGGAGGCGGTGTGGCATGGCGTCCTACCGACTATGCTCCCAACGGTCGCCGTCCCGGACAAGGCATACGTAACGGATACACCGGTTTCACCAATAATTCACGTCCAGGCATTAGCGGAACCCATGGGAATAACAGAATCCCTTCTGGCGCGATAGGCAATTTCCGACCCGGATCAACCAATTCCGCTACTTCGGCTCCTAATTACAATAACCGTTATGAGCAGGGCAGTTCAGGACGTAATCCGTCATTAAACCAAGGTACGACAGGCAATAGAACCACCGGCAATCGCAATAGTTATAATAACAACCGCAGCCAGAATAACAGTTATTACAATAATTCCGGCAGCAGTAACCGTTCCTATTCATCTCCGTCACGTAGTTCCGGCTCTTCGAGAGGCGGCTATTCAGGCGGCGGTTCGTCCGGCAGTCACCGAGGAGGAAGACGATAAGCAGATTGTTTAATTTAGATTGATTTTCAAGTATGAAACTATTACAATACAGTTTGGCGATAGCTTCGACACTCATGATTCCCGCAGTGTCACAAGCACAGAGCGCGATTGATTTATACAATATGTGCCGTCCTGATCTTAGAGGGACTGCCCGCTTCATGTCGATGGGAGGAGCTTTTACAGCTTTGGGTGGTGACCTTTCATCGCTCAATCAGAATCCTGCCGGTATAGGCATTTATAGAAGCAGTGAACTTGGCCTGACGTTAAACCTTGATTTTCAGTCATCATCAGTTTCCGCTCAAGGACAGACTACCGATGAAAATCAGACTAAGTTCTCTTTCAATAACTTTGGTTATGTAGGGACTATGCCTCTTAATTCAACGGGTCTGCAGTCGATATCATGGGGCGCCACATACTCAAGAGTTGTATCTTTCGACCGCATAAATAGCGGGCGTATTCCTAATCTTGGAGGAATGTCGTTGAGTAATTACATAGCGGCATCGTCAAATGTAGGAGGATATTATCCGGATTCAAACGCGCCGGATGGATTGCTTTTTGGAGATAATTATAATCCATATCTTGATGGTAATGCCGGTTGGCTTGATATCCTTGCATATCAGGGATATGTGACCAATGACACATGGAATAGCGACGGCAAACCTAATTTCCAAGGTTTAATGGGTGACAATACTACAGGCGGAGCCTGGTTTAAAAACAGAGAAAAAGGTTATGTCGATGAATATTCTTTCAATATCGGAGGAAATGTAAATGACATGGTGTATTGGGGTGTCGGTGTCGGGGTTACCGATATGGATTACCGTTCAATGACACAATATGGCGAAAACCTTGATAATGCCTATATAACCGCTCAGCTTAAATCTCCTGACGAGAACGGAAATGATCAGTTTGAGATAACAAATGGTACGGCTGACTATGCCCTTACTAACCATCTTCATTCTACCGGATCAGGATTTAATTTTAAGTTCGGAGTCATTGTTAAGCCGATCAATGAATTTCGTATCGGTTTTGCCGTGCATACTCCCACCTGGTATCAGATGACCGATACTTACTGGGGAGCTATTGATTATAATTACATGCCTTCTGACAATAATATCTATAACTCTTCTCTTAATGGCTGCGTGTTGACTAACGAAGGGTATTCGGCATCATTTGACTACAACATGCGCACTCCGTGGCGCCTTATGTTTGGTCTTGCCGGTGTCATTGGAAAGCAAGGCTTGATTAGCGCTGATTATGAATACCGTGGCAATAATGTGATGCAGGCATCTGATGTTGACGGTTATGTGTATGAAGATGTCAAGTCGGATGTAAAGACTATTTATCAGGCTACTCACATCTTTCGTCTCGGCGGCGAGCTTCGTGTGACTCCGCAGCTTAGTCTTAGAGTCGGTTACAGTTATGAGACATCTCCTGTCAAGAAACAAGCTGAGAATGACGGCGAGTTTATATGGACGGCAGGAACCAATCCAAGCTATTCTTTTGACCGCCACACTCAGTATGTCACTGCCGGACTTGGATATCGTTTCAGCTCATTCTACATTGATTTGGCATACGTAAACAAACAGCGTGAAACTACCTATCATGCATTTACGCCGTTATTTTCCAATTATAATGAAGGAACTATGGTGCAGGGATCTCCTTCTGCCAAAGTTAAGGACAATAACAATCAGGTGGTGCTTTCATTCGGTTATAAATTCTAATATAAATAAATCGTTTAAAGCCGGTTCGGATGGTATTCTGTTCGAACCGGTTTGTTTATTAAACCAATCTCATTTTGTCTATGCCAGTTGACAGGGGGCTTGACCTTGAAAATCCCGAATTCCAATGTGCCTGGAATCTTATTAAAAACACTTCCCAGTCGGTGTTCCTTACCGGTAAGGCAGGTACCGGTAAATCTACATTTCTCAGATACATATGCCGTAATACACATAAAAAATATATTGTACTCGCTCCTACCGGTATTGCTGCGGTGAATGTCGGAGGCGTGACTATGCACTCTTTTTTCAGGCTTCCGTTCAAGCCATTGTTGCCTGATGATCCTGAATTCAGCGAGCGGCATTTGAAGGAGCGTATGAAGTATCCCAAGTCGCAACTTAAACTCTTGCAGAATCTGGAACTTATAATTATAGATGAAATCTCGATGGTCAGAGCTGATATCATCGATTTCATTGATAAATTGTTGCGGTTCTTTTCCAATAACAAGAGAGAGCCGTTTGGCGGAAAGCAGTTGCTTCTTATTGGCGATATTTTTCAGTTGGAACCGGTCGTCACTGCCGATATGCGTGATATCCTTTCACGTTATTATCCTAACAATTATTTCTTTTCTGCCCGTGTGTTTGAAGAGATGAAACTTGTGTCTATAGAATTGCGTAAAGTCTACCGACAGAATGAACCGCGTTTTATAGAGATGCTTGACCGTATCAGGATGGGGCATCCTGAAAAGAGTGATATAGACCTGCTTAATTCAAGGACGGGGAAGAATATTGCCAATGGCAAAATGGTAATGACTCTTGCCACAACAAGGAATACCGTCGATGCCATAAACGACCGAAAGCTTCAGGAACTGCCGTCTGACGAGGTTGTGTGTTTAGGAGCTATTAGCGGCGATTTCCCGGAAAACTCTTTGCCTACTTCTATAGAATTGACATTGAAAGTAGGCGCTCAGATTGTGTTTATTAAAAATGATATGGGAAAGCGATGGGTCAACGGGACTATAGGACGCGTTGTTGAGATTGACGAAGAGTTTCTCCGAGTTGAGATTGAGACGGGCGAGATTCTTACCGTGGCTCCGGAGATATGGAATAATATCAAATATGAATATGATGAGAAATCACGGAAAATCAACGAAATTGTTCTTGGGACATTTACACAATTTCCTGTAAAACTTGCCTGGGCGCTTACTATCCATAAGAGTCAGGGTCTTACATTCAACGATGTCGCGATTGATTTCGGTCATGGCGCTTTTAGCGGGGGGCAGGCATATGTGGCATTGAGCCGCTGTCGCAGTCTTGAAGGCATGTCGCTTGTCAATACGGTCAATGAGCGGGATGTGTTTGTCAATCCTCGTGTGGTTGCTTTCAGCAATTCGTTTAATGACCAGGCGAGCATAGATGATGCGATAAAGAAAGCCCGCATAAAGGACGGATTTAAACGAATTGTCGCTGCGTTGGACGGCGGAAGGCTGTCGGACGGATTTGACGCTTATCTTGATTTGCTTGGCGAGATTCCCGATATAAATGGAGCGCTCACGCCTCAGTTGTCTCGCTTTATCAAAAGAAAGCTGCATTCCGGCGAGAGATATCGGTTGGAGGCCGAACGGTTAAAAGAACTTCTTGAGGACGATAGAATGAAATTTCGCAATCTTGCTTCGGAGTATGTCGCTATGGGAAACGAATGTCTTGGCGAAGGGATGGAGCCGACACCGGTTCTGGCCAATTATAACAAGGCTCTTGATATATTTCCGGATTGCGTCGACGCGTGGATTGGGAAAGGGAAGACTTTCGCCGGCATAGGTTCTGTCCAAGAAGCCAAGTCGGCCTTTCGTGAGGCTGAAAATATATTGAAAAGATGTCCCGATGCCAAGAAAAGTTATAATGTCGCGGTAAATCTTGGCAATCTTTTTTTCAAAGAAGGTGATTTGATTGAGGCGCTTGACAATTTTTTGAGAGCTTCCGAGCTTGATTCGGACAATGCCAATATTCATCTTATGATTGCCAAAGTGTATGATGCTTCAGGAGATGAAGATAACGCCGCATATCACCGGGAATTGGCAAAAAGAAAACGCCGTACACGCAAATAATCGTTTTTTGCATGTGCGGCGTATGCTATAATTGCGGTATATTTTAACGAGGCAATACGTTCACTTTCAGTGTATCGTATGCTCTTGACGCTTTTTCGCGGGCTTCCTCCACAGTGTCGGCTGTTGCCAGAATCACGCCCATGCGGCGATGTCCTTTTACTTCCGGTTTTCCAAATATTCTGATTTGCACTCCCGGCTCTTCAAGAACCTTTTCCAAATTGTCAAACTCGATTTTATCTGTGTCGCCTTCTACTACGATTGCACGGGATGCTGACGGTCCGTAAAATCTGATGGACGGAACCGGCAGCCCGAGCAATGCTCGGGCATGCAGGCCGAATTCGCTCAAATCTTGGGAAATCATGGTCCCCATTCCCGTGTCATGCGGACGTGGAGACACTTCGCTGAAAATCACATCGTTTCCCTTTATGAAAAGCTCAACGCCGAATATTCCATAGCCGCCAAGAGCGTCGGTAATCTTTTTCGCTATCTCCCTGGCACGTTCAAGCGCTATTGGCGACATCGGCTGTGGCTGCCATGAATAGCGATAGTCGCCGTCGACCTGGATATGCCCGACTGGTTCGCAGTACGTTGTTCCGGAAATGCTTCTTACGGTCAATAATGTGATTTCATAATCAAAATTGACAAATCCCTCTACAATGACTTTTCCAGCTCCGGCACGTCCGCCTTCTTGTGATATTTTCCATGACTTTTCGATGTCATCAGGCGTTTTGGCTACACTCTGACCATGGCCTGACGAACTCATTACCGGTTTTACCACACATGGTAGGCCTACGGCTTCAACTGCGGCTTTGAACTCTTCGTAGGTCTCGGCAAAACGGTAGGGAGAAGTGGGCAATCCGAGTTCTTCAGCGGCAAGACGGCGTATACCTTCACGATTCATTGTCAACCATGCCGCGCGTGCGGTTGGTGTTACATTGTATCCTTCTTTTTCGAGAGCGAGCAATTCAGGGGTGGCGATAGCCTCAACCTCGGGTATTATGTGATCCGGACGTTCGAGTTCGATAACTTCACGGAGGGCTTTGGGATCAAGCATGTTGATCACATGGCTGCGATGGGCGACTTGCATTGCCGGAGCATTGGGATAACGGTCACAGGCAATGACTTCGACACCGTGGCGCATTAGTTCGATTGCGACCTCTTTGCCTAATTCTCCACTTCCAAGAAGCAGCGCTTTGCGAGCTACTGGAGTTAAAACGGAACCGATTTTGTTCATAGCGGAATATCTGAAATTGTGTTATGATGTTTTTTCTTTGCAAAATTACACAGATTTTTGGTATTTCTGTGTAATTTTGTGTACTAAACATCTATTTATGCCTGATACTATAACCCAATTTGACAACGCGCTTGCCTTGTGCCGCGATGTTTTTGTAAAGAAACTTTCTGATTATGGCGCTTCTTGGCGTATTATGCGTCCGCAATCGGTAACCGACCAGATTTTTATTAAAGCCACTCGCATACGTTCGCTTGAGACGAAGGGTGTGTCTAAAGTGGGGGAAGGAATTCTTCCGGAGTTTATCGCGATTGTTAATTATGGAATAATAGGGCTTATTCAATTACAGATCGGCTATAGTGACACTGATGATATGAGCGTGGAGCAGGTGACGGAGCTTTATGACCGACTGATTGCCGACACGAGGGAGCTGATGATTCGTAAAAATCATGATTATGATGAGGCATGGCGCGGCATGAGAGTGCATTCGTATACTGACATAATTCTTCAAAAACTCATGCGGACAAAGCAGATTGAAGACCATCATGGAGTGACTGTCGTTTCTGAAGGTATTGACGCCAATTATCAGGACATGATTAATTATTCGGTTTTCGCGATAATAAAACTTACTGAATGATGGAGTCCAATGATGCCGGTGTAAGGAAAGAAAATCTGACCGTTATGCTTGTGTGGATATTCCGGATACTTGTCGGTGCGACGTTTATCATTTCCGGATTGTCCAAGATGATTGATTTGTACGGTTCGGTTTATAAGATTGAGCAGTATCTTGCGGTTTGGGACATGATGCAGCCTCGAACTTTGGTGCTTGGATTGGCGATTTGTCTTTCCGGGGTGGAATTTTTGCTTGGATTTTTATTGCTGTTGGGATGTTATAAGCGGTCGTCGGCCTATCTTCTGACTTTGATAATGGCCGGGATGCTTGTCCTGTCGCTATATATTATGATTGCCGATCCGGTTGATGATTGCGGCTGTTTTGGCGATTTTATCGTCATTTCCAATACGGCGACGTTTGTGAAGAATGTGGTTCTCGTGGCAATGTTGATATATCTGTGTTGTCGCAATTCCCGTGTCGCCGGATTGTTTACCGCATATTCGCAGTGGCTTGTCGCGTTTTTTGCTGTTTTGTATCTGTGTGTCATAGGGTATTTTGGATTTAACGTCCAGCCATTGGTCGATTTCCGCCCTTATCCTGTAGGGTTAAGCTTGATTGCTTATTCTGACAGTGATGATTCCGATATGGAATTCGTGTATGAGAAAAACGGACGACGCGAGATTTTTACTGTAGAGAATTTGCCTGACAGCACTTGGACTTTTGTCGACCGTGTTGAAGGGGATGATGTTGCGGATAAAAGAAATTTCGCCGTATTTGACGGCGATGAGGATGTGACCGAAGAGGTTTTGACTGATAGTGGCAACCAAGTGCTGCTGCTTATTCCCGAATTGGCCAATACTGATGTTTCTTCGACATATCTCATCAATGAGATTAACCGGTATATTACAAGACATGGTGGAAACATGATCGGTGTAATCGGAACCGGAGTGGAAGGCGTGGAACAATGGCGTGACATTTCGATGGCTTCATATGATATTTACAGTGCTGATGACACTTCTATAAAAGAGCTTGCTCGAGGAAATGTAGCGGTGTTGTATCTAAAGGACGGCGTGATTCAGTGGAAGCGTACGCTCACATCCATTGACAGCGATTTGTTTGAATCTCCCGATGATATGACTCTCGATCGTCTTTCGTTTTCGGGAATGAATTATTTTTGGTTTTTCACGCTCGTGTTCCTCGGTTTGGAATTTGTGTTGTGGATTGTAGATAGAAGCGGTCGTGCTGTTAAATTGCATTTTACTCGTAAAAATCGAAAAAAATAATTAAATTTGTACGGCTTTTTGATTTCCTGTTACGGAAAATCGAAAGTCTATTTGTTGATTTAAGTACGTGCTTGTAAAAACGTGCTGAATTCTGAAGATAAGTACAAAATTCTAAGTATTGGAAATTAAAGTTTTAAGTTTAAAATAATGAGAAAGAAAATTGTTGCCGGAAACTGGAAGATGAACACTACTCTCCAGGAAGGCGTGGCTCTTGCCAAAGATGTTAATGAAGCTCTTAAGAATGCAGAACCAAAGTGTGACGTGGTGATTGCGGTTCCGTTCACTCACCTTGCTTCTATCAATGACGTTATTGATAAGAATAAACTTGGTCTTGGCGCTGAAAATTGCGCTAATCACAAATCAGGAGCTTATACCGGTGAAGTTTCTGCGGCTATGGTTGCCTCTACCGGCGCCACTTATGTGATAGTTGGTCATTCTGAGCGTCGTCAATATTATGGCGAGACTTCTGAAATACTTAAAGAGAAAGTAGCTCTTGCATTTGAAAATAGTCTTACTCCGATTTTCTGTATCGGCGAAGTGCTTGAAGAACGTGAGAACGGCACATATCATGAGGTTGTTAAGAAACAGATCGAGGATGCCCTTTTCCATCTTTCTGCCGAGGAGTTCGGTAAGATTATACTTGCTTACGAACCCGTATGGGCTATCGGAACTGGTAAAACCGCAACTGATGACCAGGCTGAGGACATGCATGCCTATATCCGCAGCGTGATTGCCGATCGATATGGCAAGGAAGTCGCTGAGAACACTTCTATCCTTTACGGCGGCAGCTGCAAGCCGTCAAATGCAGCTCAGTTGTTCGCAAAACCTGATGTGGATGGTGGCCTTATCGGCGGAGCTTCTCTTGAAGCAGCATCATTCATGGGCATAGTGAATGCGTTCAATTGATATTATTGCTCTGAAAAATAAGGTTTGAGCATACAAAAAAGGACTGATGCCGACACATGGCATCAGTCCTTTTTGCATGTTATTTTTGATATTTTGGAGTAAAAATCCTTCTCTGAATTCATTTATTTTGCTACTTTTGTAAGCGTATGAAAACATTATTTTATATTGTCGGAATCATTCTTCTGGCGTTTCATTTTATAGGGTGCAACTCAGATGATGACCATAATGGACATGTGCGGATTCCACATGCCGATTTTGAGTATGTGAAGACTGCTCCCGGACTGGCCGACACGGTGATACGTTACAAAGGGATGACCGTATCTTTCAACAAGGACAAGCATGTGCCCAATTGGGTAGTATGGGAGCTTACCGGAGTAGAGGCCGACGGAGATGTGCCGAGAGCTAAGGATTTTATGGCTGACACTTCTGTGCCCGGATGTGCTAATCCATGGGATTACTCGTATTCCGGATATGATAGGGGGCATATGGCTCCGGCGGGTGATATGAAGTGGGATGCGGAGGCGATGGCTCAATCGTTTTATATGACCAATATATGTCCGCAGGTCAATACGTTGAACTCAGGGGTATGGATGAGGCTTGAGGAAAAATGCCGGAATTGGGCCAGGATTGACAGTGCGATTGTGATTGTCGCAGGGCCGGTGTTGACCGATAATCTCACCGAGACAATAGGGCAGACGGGAGTTGTTGTCCCGGAACGTTTTTTTAAGGTTATCCTTTCACCTTATGTTGATTCTCCTCGTGGCATAGGATTCATAATGAACAATGGTTATGTGGAAGGCGGCATGCAGGGGGCTGCCGTCTCTATTGACAGTGTGGAACGTGTTACCGGGCACGATTTTTTTTCGGAATTGCCTGATTCTATAGAAGACGAGATCGAGTCGCAATGCCGATTCCATTATTGGAGCTCTCTTAAGACTCGGTGACAGGGGCAATAGTCAAATTTTAGTAACTTTGCATATCGATAACAATTGGATATGATACATTCGACGACAAAGGATACAATATGTGCTGTCTCTACCGCTGCAGGTATTGGCGGAATCGCGGTAATAAGAGTAAGCGGTGAAAAGGCGGTGGAAATTGTGAATGACATATGGAAAGGGAAACGACTTGACAACGTGGCCTCTCATACCGCCCATCTTGGAGATTTGATTGACGATGGGGGAGAAGTGCTTGATAATGCGGTGGTGACGTTGTTTAGAGGCCCGAACTCTTTCACCGGCGAGGATGTCGTGGAAATATCGGTTCACGGGTCAGTATGGATTCAACGAGAGCTTGTAAACGTGTTGATAAAGCATGGATGCCGTTTGGCGGAACCTGGCGAATTTACGCGTAGGGCCTTCGCTTCAGGGCGTATGGATCTTGCAGAAGCCGAGGCTGTAGCTGACGTGATTGCGTCATCTTCACGAGCGTCTCATCGAATAGCTATAAGTCAAATGAAAGGCGGATTTTCGCGTCATTTGGTTGAGTTGCGTGATATGCTGATGGAACTTGCGTCGTTGCTTGAGTTGGAATTGGATTTTTCAGAAGAGGACGTGGAATTTGCTTCTAGGGTAAAGTTGTTGGAAATAGCTGTGCAGATAAAGGACACGGTATCAGATTTGACCGATTCGTTTTCTACCGGTAAAGCGTTGAAGGCGGGTGTTCCCGTTGCTTTGGCCGGTATGCCGAATGCGGGAAAATCAACGTTGTTGAATATGCTTCTTGGCGATGAGCGCGCGATTGTCAGTGACGTTCCTGGGACAACACGCGACACAGTTGAGGAGATTTTGGAAATAGATGGCGTGAATTTCAGGCTTATTGATACAGCCGGTTTGCGCGATACTTCCGATAAGGTGGAACGGCTTGGGATTGAACGGACGTTCAAGCAGATTGAGCAGGCTAAGATTGTGATACTTGTTGTCGATCCGGAGCAGGATGCGGCTGATATTGAAAATACGCTAAATGAGATTGCCGGAAAGGTTGACGAATCGACAGAAATAATCATCGCTAAAAACAAAAATGATATTTCCGATGTCAGATTGGATGTCGACAGTAGATATCGTCAAATATCAATATCGGCATTGAATGGGAGTGGCATTGACCTTCTCAAGTCGCAATTAGTGGAATCTTCAGGTGTGAAAACATGGGAAAATGACCGGATTGTCACTAATGCCCGCCACTATGAAGCGCTTCTGAATGCAAAAAATGCGATAACACGCGTTATTGACGGCCTCGCCAATAACATCTCAGGCGATTTTATCGCTCAGGATGTCCGCGAAACAATCCATTACCTTGGCGAAATCACCGGCACTATCACCACCGATCAAATCCTCTCCACCATCTTCTCTCGCTTCTGCGTCGGAAAGTGATAGCCTAGAAACAGTCGTAACCAACTACAATTATTTAGAATAAAGTCGCTGTATATCAGTGACTTTTATATTTTAACACTTCCCAGTCCGTATTTGGAAATAACGGTTTTTATCTATATTTTTCTATCATATTTCTACCGCGACGGAAGTTCACGGTTAGTCCGAATGTCACAGTGACGCATTAGTTGACGTGTGTTGACAGTGGTTTACATGTGTTAACAAAAATCGGGAGAAATAAGGCGAAATTACCGCCAATATAAACGAGAAAATATGGAAGTAAGAAAGATTTGCCAATGGTGTGGAAAACCATTCATAGCTCAAAAGACAACGACTTGTTATTGTAGCCACCAATGTTCCAATCTTGGCTACAAGGAACGTATCCGGGAACGTAAGCGGCAGTTGAAACGGTCGCAAGAATTATTACAACCTCGACAAGCTGCCGAGGGGCAGGATTTCTTCTCTTTTGCCCAAGCAGCAAAGTTAATGGGCGTAACCAGACAGTACATATATAAATTGGTAAAGGAATCCAAACTTCGGGCTTCACGCATCAGCGGCAAGAAGTCACTCATCCGCCGTGCGGACATTGAACTGATGATGAAAACCAAACCTTACGAGCGTGTCGTGCCCAAAGAGGACTTCGACATCTCTGAGTATTACACAGCCGAAGAGATTGCAGAAAAATACAAAGTCAACGCTAAATGGGTGTGGACTTACACAAGGCAACATAAAGTGCCGAAAGTGAGAATCCGCCAGTTCAACTATTACAGCAAGAAACATATCGATGCCGCCTTTGCCAAATACGAGGTGGATTCCGACCTTACTGAATGGTACACACCGGAAGAGATTCAAGAGAAGTACGGCATGACACGTGTCGCCATCCGTTCGCAGGTGTATCGGAACAACATTCCATCCAAGAAGGAGCATGGGCAGATATTCTACTCCAAGCTCCACTTCGACCTCTCGAAGAGTTCCGAACAGGAGAGCAAGGCGGAATACTACACCGTCAAGGAGGCAATGGAGAAATTCAAGCTCTCTCGTGATTCGGTTTACGGTATTTTGCAATTCCATCAGATCAACCGTGAGAAGAACGGACGGTTCGTCAGGTTCCTGAAAGTGGAGTTTGACAAGGTAA
>CAZYXN010000027.1:0-25317 GCA_964651105.1 uncultured Muribaculum sp.
GACTGTCGCCGATATAGTCAGCCACATCCTGAATCTCCCCTATCTGATAATAATGGGCAAGAATCACGGCATTCTTTTCCTTTTTAAGCTTCAATATCTGTTCCTTCATAAAGCTGCACATATAATATATATGTGCAAAGGTACTAATTTTTCCCTATATAATTCCCAACGCACTGCACCGACTTTCAACGACTTTCTTTTTTATTGTTTTATTTTTTAAGAAAGATTTCATTTTAAAAAAAAATTATAGTGATAATAGTTGTTGTTGATAGCGAGAATAAGTTTTTATTTTTTTTCTTGCATATTAACTTATAAAAGTACGATTAACATTTCTTCAACATCTGGTTGATTCGTCTTTTAATGATTGATTTATTTATGTATTAGGCATATATGTATAAATAGTATCAATTGTAAAATCATGTTATCAAGAGTCAGTTTATAATTGCTATGTTAATTATTTTATGACTGTATATAACCTTGATAACTGCTGAAAAGCGTGTGGAAAAGAGATTAAAATAAACCTGACAATTAATTTGTATTCTATTTATGACCTATTGTTTATATAAACCATTTAGAAATCCAAAAAGTTTTTTCAAATATTGTTTTTTAGTTTTCAACCGATATAAACATCATTTTCAACAATAATTGTCATTTGTCAACAACAGTGTTTATCTTTAAAATTATATGAGGATTACATAAAATTTCATTAACTTTGAGAATAAATAAAGATGATTCATGAAGAAGGTTCTTATTATAGGTGCCGGCGGATTTATAGGTGGATTCATAGCTCGTGAAAGTCTTGATCGCGGTTATGAGACTTGGGTTGCTGTCAGAGAGTCTACATCTCGCAGATATCTGAATGATGAACGATTGAAGTTTGTCGTTCTGGATTATGATAGTGTTGACAACTTGGTTGATAAACTGAATAAAGCTTTGCCTGAAAGTGAAAAATGGGATTATATAGTATATAATCTCGGGGCTACCAAAGTGACGGATTACAGAGACTTTAACCGTATCAATTATGAATATCTTAAAAATATTGTAGAGGCGTTGAGAAGTTCCGGTAAGATTCCTGAAAGATTTCTTTATATGAGCAGTCTGAGCGCTTTAGGTCCGGGTGATGAAAAAAATTATACTCCATATACCTCTTCCGATATTCCGTCGCCGAATACTCGTTACGGTGTGTCAAAAATAAAGGCTGAGACACTTCTTGAGATGTCGTCAGATATACCTTGGATTATTTTCAGACCTACCGGTGTTTACGGCCCTCATGAACAGGATTATCTTATGATGATAAAATGTATAGACAGTCATTGGGATTTCGGAGTGGGATTCCGCAAGCAGATGCTTACATTTATTTATGTAGAAGATCTTGTAAACGCCATATTCGACGCTCTTGAGAAAGCTCCGTTGAAAAAAAAATATATTATAAGCGAAGATCGTGCATATACTCAAAAGGAATTCAGACAGATAGTATCGAAAGAGTTGAATAAAAAATTTGTCATTCCGGTAAGATTGCCTTTGTGGATTGTAAAGATTGCGTCATTTATAGCTGAAAAATATGGAGTGGCCAAGTTGAAACCTTCCACCCTCAATACTGACAAATATAAAATAATGAAGCAGCGTAATTGGAATGCCGATGTGAGTGATGCAAAGCGTGATTTCGGATTTACTCCACGCTATTCTCTGCAACGCGGCATAGAGGAGACTGTCAAGGCTTATAAACAATCAATAGATAAGAAATGAACAATAATTATCAACGTCCTCCATGGTGGTTTATAATAGTGATAATTATAATGCTGTTGCCTTTGTTTTCATGGCCGGCAGTAATATCTGATGTTCTTGTCAACTATGACAAGCATGACACGGTGTCGATACTTTTCTTTATATTTCCTATTTATGCGCTATTGAGCTGTTATTATGCCTATAAAAGTTATGAAGCGCGCAGAGACCTGAGTGTGATACTGCTCTGCGTGCTTCTGTTAGCTTATGTAGGATGTTATTTTTTATTCTGAAATACTTATATTTTCACTGTCTGATTTGACATATACTGGTCGTTCGTCAGGGGATTCCGCTATTATTTTCACGTTTTTGAATTCAATGTCGCGTGTATGGTTAAGCCAAAATCCCTGAGCGGGCAGTATTCCCCACATTGTTGACTCAGGATAATCCTTTATTTTTTCATCAGTTGGAGCAGGAGTGGCTTTTTGACCTCCTGCGTGACGTATTGTTATGTCATGCAATAATATATCGGTCACCGGATGTCCCTCTATTCCGGTTATGGAGCATCCCGAGGTGCCTGCCCCGTCTATCATGATGTCGTGAAGGTATACTCCGCTTATACTTCCTACACCTTCCACCGGGTGATTTTTTGAATAAGGCCGCGCGCGGTCGGCAAGACGGATAAATATCGGCGATTCGGTTCCGGTTATTGTTATATCGCCTATGTTTACGTTTCGCATTATTCCTCCATCGACAATTTCAAGGGATATGGCTGAGTGTCCGCGTCCGTCGGGATAACCGAAATATTGGCTTGACTGGTCGGCCGACGGTTTTACAACTATACCGCGTATGTTGATATTTCGGAAGCCTCCGTTTGTTTCTGTGCCGAGTTTTATCGCGTTGCAGTGGCTTGATACTATACAATTGGAAATAGTTATATCCTCACAAAGACGCGGTGAAGTGCTTTTAAGAGTTATAGCGTCATCGTCGGAATCAGCAATCATGTTTGATACAGTCACATTGTGACATCCGTCAAGATCAAGAGCGTCATTATTATAATTATTACGGTTGAATACTGTTATTCCGTCTATTTTAAGACGGTCGCATGCGAGGTAGTGTTGCATCCAGCATCCTGAATTTTTCAATGTTATGCCGCTTATCGTTATATCACGGCTTCTGATGAAACGCAATAAGTGAGGACGGGTTAATCCTTCATCGTTCCATGACAATTTTGGAAAAGCTTTGCCACGTCCGTCGATAACGCCTTGTCCTGTGATCGCTACGTTATCGACATTATCGGCATAAATAAGTTGTATCGTAGGTACACCTGTGCGTAGAGATACATAGTCGGAGTTTATAGGGGTATACTCCTTTATATCGGTACTGCCATAAAGAGTGGCTCCGTTTTCAAGATATAGAGTGACGTGGCTTTTCAGGAATATACTTCCTATCTTGTAGTTTCCCGTAGGCACTGTTACAGTCCCTCCTCCGTCGGCGTTACATCGGTCAATAGCTTTTTGTACAGCCTTGGTGCTTGAAACAATAGTGTCATTGACCGCTCCGAAATCAACTATATTATAATTTGCGGCATTTCCTGTAAATGATAAGCCTGTGATTATAAGTGATATCAATATATTTTTCATGATGCTATTTTGCAAGTAATATCTGTAGCCCTATTATACTTAATGTGCCTGTAGAAGTATTGATTATTTTTACATATGCTTCTTTGTCGCTGCGGAGCTGTGCTGAAAAATCAAAATCAATCACGCCTTTCTTTCCTGAAATTCCTGAAACTTCAGAATATGTGACACCTCCGTCTTCACTCTTCATCACTTTTCCGCTGAATGTGCCTGTACGAAGCATCTGGGCCTTGAACACTGCTATGCTCGGACATTTGATGATGACTTCTCCATCGGTTTTATTCAACTGAAGGGCTCCGGTCACATCAGTATACTCGGCATTGGCGAAATCACCCTTATAACTGCCTCCGTTGAATGATATAATGCCATTGTCTATAAAAGTTTTTGCAGCGTCATTGTTAAAACGGATGTATCCTCCGTCAGTTCCGGCAATGAACGCGTCGCCGCTTTCAACCGGTGGAGTGATCGGTGTGTCTCCTGCCAGATTGCCGTCGCCAAAAGGATGTTCGTCACCCTCGCTGCTGTCTCCTCCGGGATTAATCGATCCTACTCCTTCGTTTCCAAGGCTTGTATCACCTTCATAAAAACCTACAAGAGTGGTTTCATAATTTCTTAAAGCTGTCGACAGCGATTCTATTATATCATAATTTTTATCTTGGCTGTTGTTATTGAATGTCCATCGGAAATCTCCGTGATTGATACGTCCGGCTCCATAAATGCCTTTTACTATGCCGGGAACATCTTCAGCAGCGTCAGGAGTATAGGAATAAATCAACACAGGGTCAGTATCAAAGTTAGAATAGGTTTTTCCTCCCTGTTTAGCTATCACGGTAGCAGGAATTTTCTCATCACGTGTCGTTGCTTCAAAAGCATCAAATTCTACGGTGTTGGATTCAGAATAAGGACGGTAAGTATAAGAACCGCGCATTATGTTGCCGAATGATTTGATAATACCTCCGTCTTCACCTGAGAAAGTTCCTGTGCCGCCTCCGAAAATGTCAGAACCCTGTTGCGAGGCAAGCAGCGGATATTTGCAATCACGGAAATAGTTGTTTTCAGCAAACGCCTCCGCGCTTTTTGCCGCACCTACGCCATATTTTGATATGCCGTCATAATAATTATTGTAGACATGCACACTCATTGTGCGGATACGGGGATGACGTGAGTCACTATGGTCAAACCAGTTATGATGATATGTAATCCAGTTTGGCCCGGTTTCGCTTGTCATGCCGCACAATGAAGATTTTCCCGAATCCCAGAAATGACAATTGTCTATGGTTATATATTTTGAATCACCTTTCACATCGATTGAACCGTCACCTTTCACCTGGTCGGCATCCGAACCCTTTTGTCCGTAAAATATATCGATATTGTGAATCCAGCAATGGTTGTTGTCAGTATCGAGCGATATAGCGTCATCCATCTGTTGCATTATGCCGAAATTTCTCAATTCAACACTTTCCGCGTTACGTAAAAGAAAGCCGAATCCATGGACTGTGGCATCGTTGCCTATTCCTTCTATGGTTATATTCAACTGGTCTGTCTTGTTATTTTTTATTTGTATGCCTTCGTCCCTGCTGGAAAATTTATCTATATCTTCGGCATGAAGACACCCTATGATACGGAATACAATCGGTGTGGTATCATAACCTTTCATATATCCATCAAGAATATCTTGAAATCCCGTGTATACGGTCTTATTTCCTTTATTGCTTGTGATGACATCTGTTGTGATTGTCTTCGCGCTCTTTGATGTGACATAAAATACTTTGGCATTTTTCTTCAGAGTGCCGTCATTATTATATGCCCCTACCCCTTCGTTATTGTAATTGAAATGAGCGAATCCTCCACGGTTATATGCCCTGACTTCAAGAGGAGCGGTCTCGGAAGCGGCATCTTCCATAGGAGTGTCATTTACGACAGGCACTACTTTTATAGTATAACTGCCCGGTGTCAGTCCCGGAATATCGGCGCGGCCATAGTTTCCGTAGTTTCTTACAAGTTCTTTATCTATACGGGTGTATTCCGGGTAATTCTGTCCTTTTATATATACGTGGTAGTTGTTTGCTCCCTGCATGTTTTCCCATTCGGCATAGCATGTTTCCATCCATCCTGCGGCTTCTGTGAGAGTGACATGTCCCGAAAGATTGCGTATAAAGTAGATGGAGCTTATTGTGCCGTCATAGATTTTGGGAGTTCCTTCTTTTAGTGTTACGGTCACTTTGTTGCCGTCAACATCTATAGCTGATACGTCAGAGGTATTAAATGATTCAATATTGCCCCCTTTAAGTGACATGTTGACTTTGTTTTGGGCAAAAGATATCGATATACCCAATGCGAGTAATGATAATATGAGGATGAATTTTTTCATCATTGGCTACTTTTTGAATTTTATACAATTTTTACCCGCTTTGAGCATATATATCCCGTTATTGAGCGACGATATGTCAATCTGTTTTGGATTGGAATCTATTTTTTCCGAGATACGCAGTTTTCCGGTGGTATCGTAAATATCGACGATGGTGCCTGTCGGTATTCCGCCAAGTTCTATATGGTTGTTTATAATTCCATTGAAACTGTAAGATATTATTTCGTCAATTCCCGACAATGCTGAAAAAGTAAGAACTACGCTGTTCATGTCATAGGCTTCCGATTCATTGCCGAAGTGAAGTATTGCGTTATCGCCTTCAAATGTTATTTTTGTGACGAATTTTTCTACTTCTTTTCCATTGACAGTAAGCTTGGGACCGGCGGCATATGCTGCCGATGTCATTGATATCAAGCCTATCAAAGTTAAGATTACTTTTTTCATTTTTGTTATTTTAAAAAACAATTGGACTTATTAGTCTTGTGAGACTAATCGGTCCAATTGTATATTTATATCCGGTTAATTATCGAATTGCTATTTTTACAGGCTTCATGTCGCTTACGCGCACTACATAAATGCCGCCGTCAAGCACGAATCCAATGCTTTCGCTGTCGGCTTTCTGCATGAACACGTTGCGTCCAGTCATATCCACAACCTGCACCAAAGCGCCTTTGCGGAGGTTGTTGACAGTTACGGCATCACCAAGTATTTCCACATTGGGAACCAGTCTTGAATCATCGGTGATATCCTCGATGCCTGCAGGATCGGGAACATGACGCTCGATAAGGATATCGTGGAAGTTGATACCTTTGTTTGATATTGAAGCGCGGTCAAGTCTTACATATCCTTCAAGGTCGCCGGTGTAGGTGTGGGTGAATTTGAAAGTTTTCTTTGATTTGGCACTGAATTTGAACGTTGCGAGGTCATCGTCTTCGTTTACAACACCGTCATTGTTGACATCCTGCCCGTTGCTTAGTTTCACCGACTGGTCGCTGGAGTCAGAGTTGCCGCAGTAGACAGTCACTTTCCACGGACCGGTAATTTCATTGACTTGGATGTAGCATTTATCCACATTTTTTGTTTTGCCAATGAAACCTACAGCAGCCGCTGAAGCTCCCTGATCATTTGATGAATTGGCACCGTACGCTCCAAGGCCACTGAATACTACAATACGTCCTCCTGCGGTGCCTATAATCAGATCCCCAAATTGTTTTTCATCTGTTTTGCTGGTAATCATATCTTTTTGAGCGCCTGCAAGCACCGTTCCCCAGTCAGAGTTGGCAAATTCGGCAGGAGTGGTTTTGAAATCGGTATAAAAAAGAGTGCCACCGTCAACAACCTTGAATGACCATATTTCGCTTTCAGTAGTGCCTATATCATTGATTGCGTCAACCTCCCAGTAATAAGTTTTGCCGACTTCAAGCTCTCCGGGATTAAAGTAATTTTCTTCCAAACCTTCGGCTGCCAACTCTAAAGCATCCTCCGCTTCACCAAACCATACGTCATATCTGGTTTTTCCGAAATACTCTACGGTAGTGTTTTTCCATTGGAGTACAATGTCAAGGACTTTGGCATCGCTACCGTTGGCAGGTGATACAATTGTTGAGGCTTCGGGTTTGAACGGCTCGGAGGTCATGGTTTTGTAAACCGGGCTGTAGACCGAAACAGCATCATCGTTGAATGCCTGTACACGGAAATAATGGAGAGTGTTTTCAGTAAGGTTTTCAATTGTTGCTGTATTTTCATTGGCTCTGGTGCGAGCGGCTTCGGTAAATGTTTTATTGTCGGTTGAAACCTCTACTATAAAACCGGTTTCATCATCGGAATTGTCTTTCCAAGTGAGAGTGATGGCGTTTTTCTCGGTTTTTATAGCTTTGATTTCCGTAGGGTTCTTTATATAAGGATAAGGCGAGTCGATTGAGAATACGTAGTTCTCGATGTTGGCATATCCGTTGTCGGCAATCTTCTTGGCATCGGTTGGGTCGTTTGGGTCAAGACCGTTGTCAATTTCCCAGTCATCGGGTATTCCGTCGCCGTCGGTGTCAGTGGGCTTGAAACCTCCGTAAAGAGTGCCGGTACCTTTGTGAGGCAGCGATTTTTCAGTAGATATGCCGTCGGAAGAGCCTTTTGTGCCGAAAGAAGCGAGTTCGTCGATGATATACTGGTCAACTTCGTCACGCACCGGAAGTGACGCGCCTGCATATTTAAGCACATATTCCAGTGCTTCGGGGGCGGTTTGGCGTCCGGCTATTTCAGGAAATGCCTTGGGCGCTCCCTCTTCCACGAGAGCATCGAGACTTGCAACTCTTTTGCCACCTGAAGCCGTATATTCCTCTTCGGTCATTTCGGTTTTGTCGAGTTTTCCGTCACGGTTTCCGTCATAGTAGTTGCCCTGACCGAAGTATTTGAAGTTTTCGTTGCCGCCAACAAGTGGTCGAGTGCCCTTCCACGGGCCTGCAATCCAGTAGTTGTCGGTGATTTCGGCCCATGAGTCGCCGGCGCTGTCTCCGCCCATATTATAAGCGGCGCCGCTGCCCCAATCGTAAAGGACGTTGTTGACAAACTGGTTCAACCCTTTCACTTTAGGATTACGGGTTTTGTTTTCTATATAAAGATTGCGGTACAATGTCACGCCGTTGTCGGTCTGTATAAGGCCGCCGCAGCTGTGAGGCTGCAGACCCTGTCCTATGATAGAGTTTTGGATTGTTATGTTTGACGGTCCGTTTGACTTGTCGTTGCTGCTGATAGAGAAGCATTCGTCACGCCCCCACAGTACCGAGAGGTGGTCAAAAATCTGGTTACGTGTGTTGTCGGCGGTTCCGGCAGCATCTTTGCCGCTGCTGCCGTTGATGCCCATTCGTATGCGCAGGTAACGCACAATGAGGTTGTGGGCTCCGGAGAATGACACTCCGTCACCGTAGATTTGGATACCCTCTCCGGGAGCAGTCTGCCCGAGGATGGTCTGATTGCTTTTGAATACAAGTCTTGACTTGATGTTGATGACACCTGACACATCGAATACTACAATTCGGTTGGACTGCGAGATTGCGTCGCGCAGCGAGCCTGTGCCGCTGTCATTAAGGTTGGTCACATGATAAATTTCTCCTCCGCGTCCTCCGGTGGCGAATCGGCCGAAACCCTCGGCTCCCGGAAATGCAAGCAACTCGTCGGCGGCCAATGACGGAAATGCGGTCATCAGCGACAGACCGGTTGCACACATAGCAACAATTTTCTTTTTCATGATAGATATGGTTGATTCTTAATCATTTAAATTCAAAAAGCGAAATTAACAATAAAATTTATAATACGCTAATAAATTATGTTAAAAACGCCAAGTCCCCACGCCATAGGGAGCGTATGCTCCCTATGGCGTGGGGACTTGGCCTCTCTCCGAGCGAAGGTGTGTGGCGGGAGGTGGGCGGCGGGGATTACATTGCGAAGATGTTGAAGCCTCCGTCAACGACAGCTACGGTTCCGGTAACGAACGATGATGCGTCGGAGATAAGATACTGTATCGTGCCGCAGAGTTCTTCCGGCTTGCCGAAGCGTTTGAACGGTGTCTGACGGATAACGTCGGTTCCGCGTTCGGTAAGTGAGCCGTCAGGATTAGTGAGGAGGGCTCTGTTTTGGTTAGTGAGGAAGAAGCCGGGGGCAATAGCGTTCACTCGTATTCCGGGAGTGAATTTGGTAGCGACTTCATTTGCCATGAATTCAGTGAAATTGGTGATTCCCGCTTTGGCGGCTGCATATCCCAATACTCGGGTCAACGGACGGAATGCGGCCATTGACGAGAAGTTTACGATAGCGCCCTTTCCTGCTTCCACCATCGGTTTGAGAAACACCTTGGTGGGAATTACCGTTCCAGTAAGATTCAAGTCAAGAACTTTCTGGAAATCTTCGACCTTTAAATCAAAGAAATTTCCGGTAGGAGCTATTGTGGCGCCAGGCATGTTTCCGCCGGCAGCGTTAAGAAGAGCGTCAACTCTGCCGTATTTTGCGAGAATCTCTTTGCAGTTGCCCTCCACTACTTCGGCATTCATCACATCTGTTGTGAGAAACATTGCTTCTCCGCCTTTGGCGGTAATCTCGGAAACAATTTTCTCGCCCTCCTCTTTGCGTCGGCCCATTATTACGACTTTGGCTCCCTGCAACGCAAGATATTCACTGATACATGTGCCAAGCACTCCGGTACCGCCGGTGATGACGACAACTTTATCTTTTACGGAAAATAATTCGTTCATGTTGATATTATGATTTAATGTTACTTTTCAGATTTGATTGTCGCCATGATTCCCGATACCATTCCAAGGGCGAGCATACGGCCGTGGAATGAGTAACCGGCATTATAGCCCATCTTTTCATCTCCAAGCATCAGCGGCGCGTGGTCAACTCGCATGGGCACTCCGGGCCGTTCTTTTTCAAATGTGCGCACGACATCAATCAGACGAGGGTCAAGATGACTCGACTCTTTGAAGTCGCCGTTGGGCATTACATTGCAGATGCGGGCATGTACGAAGTGAGTGCGGGAAGCATACTTCTTTGCCAGTTCAGGCACATTGTTGTGGGCGCCTCCGCTAAGTGAGCCTGCACAGAAAGTGAGTCCGTTGTGAGGATTGGGTACCGCGTCAAGGAAAGCCTTGATATCTGCATCGCAGGTGACTATACGCGGCAGTCCGAGAATCTGCAATGGGGGATCGTCGGGGTGGACACACATGTTTATGTCATATTCATCGCATACCGGCATGATCGCTTCAAGGAAATATTTCATATTATCACGCAGCTTGTCGGCATCAATTCCATCGTAAAGAGCAAGCAGTTCTCGGAACTTGGCTACCGGATCAAGATCGTTTTCCGAGATATTGCCGTTGACAAATCCCTGAGTTTTTACAATGATGTTTTCTACAAGACGCTGTTCGGCCTCTTTGTCCATTTGGGGACGAAGCTCCTCTACCCTTCTCAATGTTTCGGCATCATAATCTTTTTCAGCTCCTTCGCGTTTGAGAATATAGATGTCGAAATATGCAAATTCCGCACGGTTGAAATATAGGTTGGATGTGCCGTCGGGATTGGGATATTCAAGGTCGGTACGCGCCCAGTCGAGAACCGGCATGAAATTATAGCATATTGTCTTCACTCCGGCTTTACCCAGATTGGCGAGGCTCTCCTTGTATTTCTCAATAAGCTCGTCACGGTCAGGGCCGGCATATTTGATTGATTCGCTTACAGGGAGGCTTTCCACTACCGACCATCTGAGACCGTGGTCTTCGATGAAATTTTTCATTTTCATCACCTCTTCATAGCTCCATACTTCTCCATTAGGAATGTGGTGAAGCGCGGTCACGATTCCTTCGACTCCGATTTGGCGCAGCATTTCAAGAGTTATCTTGTCATTAGGGCCAAACCATCTCCAAGTTTTCTCCATTTTCAGTATATTTGTTTTTTATGAGTTAATCCGATTAAATTTACTATTTTTGCAAAGATAAGAAAATTTGTCAGGATGTATTATTGCAAATATCCCATAGGCTTGCAGAATTTTCCCGAACCCCTCTCGGGAAGTGGCATATTATGTCGATATTGCAAATAACAACTTGTAGTAATGAGAAAATACACCATCCATATCAGTTCACGCTATGAGCATTTTCGGAACGAAATCACAAGTATAGCAAAAAACGGGATTTCTGAAGATGCCGAACAAATATATTGCGGCCGAAACGCTCTGTATCGGATAAAGCTCGGGAAAGTCTCCGCTATTGTAAAAGCATTCAAATTGCCGGGATTTATAAATTCCAGAATATACACTACTTTCCGTAAGAGCAAGGCTTACCGCAGTTACTATAATTCCAAGAAAATGGTTTCGCTTGGATTCAATGTGCCTGAGCCGATAGCCTATATCGAAGTTAAGAAAGGAGTAAGGCTGATGGAAAGTTATTATATATGTGAGGAGATAAAGGGACATGAGCTGCGCTATTGGGAAGAATATCCTGAAAGCTCGTCCATGCTTCCTGAACTTGCTGAAGAGATTGTAAGACTGCATAAAGCCGGGGTCTACCATAAGGATTTTTCTCCGGGAAATGTCCTCTATACCCGCGACGGAGCCGGATATAAGTTTTTCTTTGTCGATTTGAACCGCATGGAATTTGGCGTGAAATCAAGAAAAAAATTGATGTCCATGTTCAAGTCAATAAATCTCAATACGCCCGAAATGGTGAAGCTTGCTCGGCTTTATGCAAAAGCCGCCGGAGAAAATGAAGAGGTGGTGGCGGCTGAAGCGCTCGCCGCCCATAAAAAATATCTTGCGCAAAGAGAACTGAAACGTAAATTTAAGAATAAGAAATAAAAATATGAGCAACTCTACGGCAATCCCTTTCAATAAAGTATGGTTTACGGGAGATGAGGGAAAATATATACAGAAATGTATCGCAGGAAATAAAACTTGCGGAAACGGACGTTTCACAAAATTGTGTCAGGATTATTTCGAGCATACTTTAGGAGCGAAAAAATGTCTGATGACCACTTCTTGCACCGACGCGCTCGAAATGTGCGCCCTTCTTGCAGATATAGGCCCGGGCGACGAGGTGATTGTCCCCTCTTATACTTTCGTGTCTTCGGCATTGGCGTTTACACGTCAGGGAGCTACTGTCATATTTGCCGACAGCTCTGATGATAATCCCAATATAGATGCCGATAAGATAGAGCGGCTCATCACGCCTCGCACCAAGGCCACTATGCCGGCATAGCCTGTGACATGGATAGTATAATGGATATCGCGCGCCGCCACAACCTAATAGTGATAGAGGATGCCGCTCAGGGCATAGACAGTTTTTATAAAGGAAGGCCGCTTGGCAGCATAGGTCATCTTGCGGCTTTCTCTTTTCATGAGACCAAGAATGTGCAATGCGGGGAAGGCGGATTGCTTGCGATAAATGACGACAGGTTTGTAAGGCGTTCCGAGGTATTGTGGGAAAAGGGGACAAACCGTGCCGAATTTTTCCGTGGCGAAGTGAATAAATACGGATGGGTTGACACCGGCTCCTCGTTTCTTCCTGCGGAATATGTGAGCGCGTTTTTGTGGTCGCAGATTGAGAACATTAAAGATATACAGGATGCTCGTAAATCCCATTGGAATGCATATTATGAAGGTCTTAAGGATGTGAAGCAGATTATTCTCCCGCATATTCCTGATTTCGCCACTAACAACGGGCATGCTTTCTTCATCGTATGTCGCTCGTTGGATGAGAGATCGGCTCTTATCGCATATTTGAAAGAACGCGGCATCAGCTCTGTATTCCATTACCTGAGTCTGCATAAGAGCGTTTACGCGCAAAAACGAGGTTGGGATAAAGCTGAACTTCCCAATGCCGACCGGTATACCGATTGTCTGCTGAGACTGCCTATGTTCAAAGCGTTGCAGCCTGAAGAGATTGCAACTGTCGTCAATGCCGTTAAGGATTTTTATAGCGAACGTCCATGAAGCTGCATCTTGTAAATGACGAAAAGATAATAAACCGTACGATTGACATGTTTGAACATGTCTTTCCGGGCGATAATCTCTTTGTTGTCGACACTAAAGGTTCTGATTTCAAATGGGTGGGGAAACGGGACTGTGTTATCTCTCGACGTGAATTTTCAGAAAATTATCACGGAGAGATTTATGAGGCGATCTATATACATTATCTTAATCGGCATAAGATAAATCTCATAAATAAAATCGACACTTTTGAATCAAAAGTGTATTGGATAATATGGGGCGCCGATCTGTATAACAAACTTCTTGCCCCAAAAGGATTCAAGTTGTTTGCTCCGGGAACGTGGGGATTTCGCCGTCGGCCGGGACTCTTTGAGCGATGGGAGAAACGCCGCAAGGCAAAACGCAATATCGACTTTATCCTGGATAAAGTCGATTGTGTCGTGACCGACACAACCGATAATGATTATGAGTATCTGTTAAAATATTATCCCGAGGTAAGCGGCAAGAAGTGGAAAGACTTCTTTTATTATCCGATAGATGTGATACTTGGTCCGGAACTGATTAACTCATCGACATCAGGCAATGGAATTATGGTAGGCAATTCTGCATCAACAACCAATAATCATCAGTATGTGCTTGAAATGCTTTCCCGTCTTGATCTTGGAGGACGCAAGGTGACTGTGCCTTTGAGCTATAACGGCAATCCTGAATATATAGCGGAAGTATGTGAATCGGGCAAACTCCTGCTTGGCGACAACTTCAATCCTTTGAAGGAGTTTATGCCTTTGGAAGAGTATAACAGGCTTCAGGCTGATACCGGATACGCTTTTTTCGGAAATTTGCGGCAGGAGGCGATTGGAAATGTGCTTATCGTGCTGTATCTTGGCGCCAAGGTGTTCTTGTGCCGTAGTAATCCGGTGTATGAATGGGCGTGCAGCAAGGGGTTGAAAGTATTTGAGATTGAAAATGTCAGTCAGGAGGATATCGACACTCCGTTGGATGCCGGTACGCGACGGAAGAATCGTGAGATATTGCTGAATCTTTATAGCCGTGACCGTCTGTTTTCGCTTATCGAAGGTCTCTCACCTCAAAATTTGAAAGGATGAAAGTATTGATTGTCAATACATCCGAGCGTACCGGCGGAGCTGCGATAGCGGCATCCAGGCTCGTCAAGGCGTTACGCGCTAACGGCATTGATGCGAAGATGCTTGTGCGTGACAGAAAATCGGATAAGCCCTTTGTTATCGCTTTGCAAAAAGGTTTGCAGTTGAAATGGCAGTTTCTCTATGAGAGGCTAGTGATATGGTTTAACAATAGGTTCAGCTCAAAGAATCTGTTTGGGGTGGATATTGCGAACATCGGCAGCGATATCACAAAAATGAAAGCTTTTCAGGATGCCGACATCATACATCTTCATTGGGTCAATCAGGGATTTCTTTCGCTTGATGACATACGTGCGATTATTGATTCCGGAAAGCCATTGGTGTGGACAATGCACGATATGTGGCCGTTTACCGGGATATGCCATTATGCCGGAGAATGTAGTAATTATACAAATTGTTGCCACGATTGTCCGCAGCTTGAATATCCGGGGAGAAGAGACTTGTCTTACCGCGTGTTTCAGAAGAAAAAGAAAATATACGGTTCAGGGAAACGCCACTACTTTGTCGCTTGCAGCCGTTGGCTTGAACAGCAGGCGCGCAAAGGGTCGTTGATGTCAGGAATGTCGGTCACAAATATCCCTAACGCTATTGATACGGATATTTTTCGGCCGATGGACAGTAAGTTTGTTCGTGACCGTCTTGGACTGCCGCAGGATAAAAAACTGCTTTTATTTGGCTCGATGAAAGTGAGCGACAAACGCAAAGGTATTGACTATCTTGCCTCGGCTTGCCAGCTTATAATGGATAGATTTCCTGAGGTGGCGGAAAATCTTGGAGTAGTGGTTTTCGGCAAGAATGATGAACGGTTGGCGACCATGTTCCCGTTTCCGATATACGCGCTTAATTATATTGACGAAGAAGAGAGACTGGCTGAGGTATATAATGCTGTAGACTTGTTTGTAACCCCGTCATTGCAGGATAATCTTCCCAACACTATTGTTGAAGCTATGTCATGCGGTACTCCATGTGTTGGTTTTAATGTAGGCGGAATCCCTCAGATGATAGAGCATCGTAAGAACGGATATATTGCTGAATATAAGTCGGCATCGGATCTTGCCGACGGCATATACTGGGGACTGACTGATGACGATTATGATGAGGTGTCGCGTAATGCACGGGCATATGCAGTAAAGACATATGCTGAAAGCGTAGTTTCCTCTCGTTATATGGGTGTATATACGGAAGCGATAAAAGAATCAAAAAAGTAATCGAAACTATCTTTTGAATAGATTTTTGAATATGGGATAGCCGGTTTTGCGGCGTAATTTTATGCGTCGCAACAGATTTAACGGTTTCTTGCGGCACAGTCCATTCTTGCCGTTTTGTATAAAATCGTCTATGGCGTCGAGTACGCGACACGATGATTTTCCGTCAAGATGCGCTTCATGAAATTCCGTGTATTTCTTTATGGCCGCCATCAGCTTTTCGGGACGTGTCAATGCTTTTTCTATGGCCGTCTGAATCTCTTCTGGAGAAGATATGTCGATAAGGTGATTGCCGGGATTGGTATTGTGATAGGTCACTACGGGACGGTTCATCAGCATGAATTCGGTAATGATTGATGAACTGTCACAAAGCATCACGTCGGCCCGGGCTATGAAATCGGGATTGTTGCTTCCGTCATAGTATTCCGCGTTTTCATTCTCTTCGGCGAGTCTTTTGTAACGCTCTTTTATTGATTCGTCAAGTTTGGGATGGAAAGTGAACAGCCAGTTCCATCGGCGGGACTTGACAAGCCGTTCGATTGTGTCAAATAGGATTTCGGTAGAGGTTATTCCTTGTGTGAAAGTTGAGGAATATACGATTGTCGGCTTGGGATTGTGAGGAAGTTTCTGCTTTTCGAGGGCTGCGTATATGTCGGCTTTTGGCCAGCCGGTTTCATATACTTTGAAAAATCCCAGTTTTTTGGCGTTATGCTCAAAAACGGGGGTTCCGGAAGGTCCTTGAGTGCAATACATGTCAAACCATCCCCTGATTGCAAACTGGCTTCCGGGGTGATTGGGTCGTTTTGTAATAGGGTAGCCGTGAAACAAGGCTACTTTGACTCCGGGTAGATAATCGGGTATATAGTTGGCGGGAGAGAGTGTGGCTATCGGATTGTAGATGATGGTGTCTTGTACCGACAAGAGCCGTTTCTCACCGGGCATAAGCATGTCGGGGCCGTCGGCGATATACCATGCGGTATCATCTCCTCGACGGTGTATTTCATCCTGTACGGGGCGTAAAATGGAGTAGCAATAGGCAAGAGGCGCGAATAGCAGATAGCGTTTCATTACAGTAAATCTATTTGGCGCCTATGGCTGTTGTTGGAACAATTGTGATTGAATGTTTTTTCAGGCGAGCCTCCAGATAAGCCTGGAATTTCTCGTTTTGCTGACGGCTCATAGGTTTGCTGTACTGGACAAGAGCTAAATTTATAGTGTCAAGTTTGTTGCTGCTGATATTGCTTACAATTCCTCGCGTCACTGCGATATCTTTCACTTCTGGGAACAGGATTTTTATTTCCGGAGCTATCACGGCGCTGGCCGAATCGTTAAGAGCCATTTCCGCACAAGCCGTTTTTAGCGAATCGATAGTGTTTTGCTGGCGTGTTATGGTGGCTTGTGTGACTTGATACATATCTCTGAGCATCCCCGAAGTGACTTGTTCCATATCGATTTTTCCTCCGGTTGCATCTCCCTGAATGATTCTGAGTCGCGTGCCGCCGAGATTGTATTCCGGAAGTTTGTCGGTCATCGCAAGCATAAGGGAATCTTTAGGCAGAACTCTTCCGACAAGCGATACGGTAAGTGTCTTGTTTTTTCTGCTGAAAGTCGGTTTATAATTGAGCACCTGAGTTCCGTCGAAATCAAACTGGCCATTGACAAACCGCTCGCAGTTTGATTTAAAATTATTTTCCTGAAGCATGTTGAATGTAAGATATGCTGCCGGAATCATGGTGAGAATGGCAATCGTATAAATCAGATTGCGCACTTTTCTGGCTCTTACGGGATTGGCGAACGCATGTGGCGCGTATTTCATCAGTTTTACTCCGACAGTGGTGGCGCAGGCGATGAATACGGAATTAATAAAGAACAGGTATAAAGCTCCGAAAAAGTAGGTCATCTGCCAAGTAGCGAGACCGTATCCTACGGTGCATAACGGAGGCATAAGCGCGGTCGCTATCGCGACTCCGGGAATGACATTGCCTTTCACTTTGCTTCCTATGGCAAGGATTCCGGCGGCTCCGCCGAAGAATCCGATGAAAACATCGTAGATAGTAGGAGAGGTGCGGGCAAGAAGTTCGCTATGGGCTTCGTTGACAGGAGAGATAAGGAAGTATACGCAGGAGGTAGCCACACTGAATATCGTGGCCATAAAAAGATTTCGGAAAGAACGTTTTAAAAGATCGAAATCATGTATGCCGATAGCGAGTCCCATTCCTATTATCGGGCCCATTAACGGCGATATCAGCATGGCGCCTATTATCACTGCAGTGGAATTGGTGTTGAGTCCCAGAGATGCTATGAATATGGCGACAATCAGGATTATAATGTTAATTCCTCGGAAAGAAACGCCTTCACGTATGGCCGTCTCTGCATCGGTTTGAGGAATAAGGAAGTCCGACAGGTCAAAGTAACCTAATAATTTGATTTTAAAATTGCTCATTCGTTGGAGCAGCTGATTACATTTGGTTGTGTCCATATTACGACATATTTGATTTGATGTGGAATGGGCGTGGGTTCATGCGGGGGTTCTGTGTGGAATGAATTGCCGCAGGGATATGTGTTCAGTCTTGCATACGGCACCAAGATATACACCGATAAGCAGTGCCCTGAAAATATAGTTGAACCATTGCCATGGAGTGGCTGCGATTATGGCTGCCGCATAAAGAATTCCGGCGATGGCGAAATAGAGCAACAGCCGCTTGACGTGGTAGTCAATGGGATATTTGAACCGGCCTACCGCATAGCTTGTCGCCATCATGGTGAAATAGCATGCTAATGCCGCTATGGCGCATCCCATGTAGCCCATCAGAGGCACTAAAATGACATTCAGGGAGACAGTAATGGCGAGCCCGAGGAGTGAGAACCACATTCCCCAGATAGTCTTGTCTGTAAGTTTGTACCATAACGACAGATTGAAGAATATTCCGAAAAACAGCTCTGCAAGCATAATAATGGGAACGACTTTCAAGCCGGAGAAATAATGGGAAGAAATAAAATATTTGAGGATGTCGAGGTAGAACATTACTCCAAGAAAAATGAGCAGGGCGAATATCACGAAATATTTCATTGCGTCGCTGTATGCCTGCAGTTTATTGTCTCCGCGTTCTTTGTTTTGGGCGAAAATGAAAGGTTCGTAAGCAAATCGGAATGCTTGTATGAACATTACCATTACAATGGCTATTTTGTAGTTGGCTCCGTAGATTCCCAATCCCTCCATGGCTTCGGTATGATCAGTTACCAAAAGAGGATAAAGAATTGTATAAATAGTCTGATTCATTATGCCTGCGATTCCGAGGATGAGCAGCGGAAATGAGTAGGCGAGCATCTCCTTTAACAACGATGTGTTGAACCGTAGCGGTATCGTTACAATATAAGGGAGAAGAGTAAGCAATGTTACTGCCGAAGCAATAAGATTGGCGAGAAAGATATAGCCGATGCCGAAATCAGGAGCATAGAACCATGAGATGGTTCCCGGAGCCGTTTTCCATAACCATGGACAAAGCAATATGAAAAATAGGTTTAATCCGATGTTCAGTCCTATGTTTATTAGCTTTAGAGTGGCAAAACGAACCGGTTTTTTCTTGTAGCGCAGATAGGCGAACGGAATAGCGGTATATGCGTCAATCGCCACTGCGAGAGCCATAATCCATACGTATGATTCGTGGCCGCTGCATTGCATGGCTCCGGATATTGGTTCAAGGAAAAGCAGCACCAACACGAAAAACAATGATGATGTGGACGCAAGCGAGATTAGCGATGTCGAGTATACCTCACATGGATTCGTGTAGCGTTCATGGTTGGTAAAGCGGAAAAAGCCCGTCTCCATGCCATATGTGAGTATTATAAGGGCTATCGCAACAATTGAATAAATGTATATGACCACGCCGTATTCAGCCGGAGCAAATACTTGTGTGTACAGCGGGACAAGGCACCAGTTGAGAAACCGTCCTATAATGCTGCTGAGTCCGTAAATCGCGGTGTCTTTTGCCAAACTTTTAATGCCAGCCATGATTCAAACGCGCTTTAGTCGAATAATGATGAGCCACGTCCTTCAATCGAGTGTCCGAGATGTGAGAATGCCAGTTCGGTGACTTCTCTCCCTCGCGGCGTGCGCTTGATGAATCCCTCCTTGATAAGGAATGGTTCATATACTTCTTCAATTGTCCCCGGGTCTTCTCCCAGGGCTGTGGCTATTGTGGAAAGTCCTACCGGGCCTCCCTTGAATTTTGTTATGATTGTTGTGAGAATCTTATTGTCAATCTCGTCAAGTCCGTAACGGTCAATGTTGAGGGCGTTGAGGGCGAATCTTGTTATTTCGGGCTCTATGGTTCCATTGCCTTTGACTTGTGCGAAATCGCGCACGCGCCGGAGCAATGCGTTGGCTATTCGTGGTGTCCCTCGGCTTCGCATGGATATTTCATGGGCGGCTTCGGCTGTACATTTTATGTCAAGCAATCCGGCGGAACGAAGAATGATACGTTCCAGCACTTCATGGTCATAATATTCGAGGTGACAGTTTATGCCGAAACGGGCGCGAAGCGGAGATGTGAGAAGTCCGCTTCGGGTTGTGGCTCCTATAAGAGTGAAAGGGGAGAGGCTCAATTGTACCGACCGGGCGCCCGGCCCCTTGTCAATCATTATATCTATACGATAGTCTTCCATTGCAGAATAGAGATATTCTTCCACAATGGGGCTCAAGCGATGTATTTCATCAATAAACAGCACATCGTTTTCTTCGAGAGAAGTGAGTATTCCCGCAAGATCACCGGGCTTGTCGAGCACCGGGCCTGATGTTATCTTAAATCCGACGCCAAGCTCATTGGCGATGATTTGGGATAATGTGGTCTTGCCGAGTCCTGGAGGACCGTGCAAAAGAACATGGTCGAGTGACTCTCCGCGTATTTTGGCTGCCGCGACAAACACTTTCAGATTCTCGATAATCTTTTCCTGTCCGCTGAACGAGTCGAATTCAGCAGGACGGAGGGTTTTCTCGAAATCACTGTCGGTGTCACGTCGTTCACGTGAGGCTCTTATGTCAAAATTTTCCTCCATCAGCTTTTTGAATTAAGGATAGAAGTGATTTTGTTGATTATGATTTGCGGGTTTATGCCTGTCAGGCATAGATAATCGCCTCTCAGGCACGGTTTGTTGCCGAATACGGAACATGGGCGGCATGTCATTGACAGTTGGATTATGTCACTTTCTTTTTGTTGATAACCTTTGAAGCCGCAATAGGGATGGGTTGCTCCCCATATGCTTACGACACGCACATGCACTAATGACGCGAGATGCATATTGGCGGAGTCCATCGACACCATCAAATCAAGATGGCTTAACAATGGAAGTTCTACCGCAAATCCGTGTCGCTTGTCGGCGAGACTTTTTACATTGGGATATTTGTCAGCCCATGACGCGAGAACTTCCCGCTCTTTTTCTCCTCCTCCGAACAGAAATATTTTTGTGTCAGGGCGTGTTGAAAGCTCTGACACGACTTTTTCCATCATTTCAGGAGGATATATTTTCCCCTTATGCTGGGCAAACGGCGCTATGCCGATCCATTGCTCTCCGTCTTTTTTCGGTTCGGTTATTTCTTCAAACAGTTTCGGATCGCCTTTCCCCTTTCCGTAAAGTCCGTCGAAATCCTGATCCATGTTGAATCCAAGCCGATAGAACACCTCCCGATAACGAGCGCGTGATGACAGCAGCGGGAGCATGATTTTATTGCGTGAACGTGTAAGAGCCCGTTTATTAAGCTTTCCTTTGCGGATTGCGCTCATCCTGATGCCGTGAATGAAGCAGAAAAACGAGATGATTCGTGTACGCAACACTCCGTGAAGGTCAACCAGCGCGTCTATGTCATATTGGGCTCTAAGCTCATTGAGTAGCTGTCGCAATCCGAGAAAGCCTTTATATTTGTTTTTCACATCCACTCCGAGAACTGTCAGATTTTCTGGCGGATTGATGAACAATGACTGCTGTATGGGCTTGGTTATATATACAAATCGTGTGTCGGGATTGAACCGGCACACTGAATAAACAACCGGGATTGACATCGCCACGTCTCCGAGCGCGGAAAAGCGCGCGATCAGCACATTGCGGGGCTTTTGGTTATTTTTGGCCATAAAGAACCGGATTTGTCGCCGGGTCGTTGTACATTTTCATCTGGCGGTAGACTTTCATATATTTTCTGCCGGCGGCGATATCTTCAAGAAGCTGGTCGATAGCGGTGATAAGGTCTTCCCTCTGCTCGAGCAAAACGTTGAGTTTCGCCTGGCAGCGGGCTATGTGTTCTGGTGTTGCGTCGGTACGTTTCACCTCGGCTTCCATATGATAGATTTTCAACGCCAGAATCGACAGACGGTCAATTGCCCATGCCGGGCTTTCAGTGTTGATTGTCGCATTGGGCAGCGGTTTTACATCGGCATATTTTTCGCGGAAATATGTGTCGATCTCTTCTACCATGTCGGTGCGCTCTTGATTGGAGCGGTCTATGCGGCGTTTCAGGGCTAAAGCGTCCACCGGATTAATGTTGGGATCGCGGATGATGTCCTCAAGATGCCACTGTACTGCGTCAATCCAGTTTTTTGCGAAAAGTGTGTGGTCGATGGTGTCCGACGGATAAGGGTTTGCGACTACCGCGTCAACGTCATCATACAAATGGTATAATGACGTTGTATCGGCAAATACTTTATAGCTGTTTTTAGCGAAGTCCATAATCGGATTATAATAATAGTTATTTGGCAAATATACGTAGAAATATCGGAATATGGCTTATACCGAAGGATGTTTTTTACGTGTTGACTTTAGGAAAAAATAAAGAAATAACCCGGCTGCGAGAAAGAGACTGGCGGAAAAGCTCAGAATGATACCGAAAGTGCCCAAGCCCGCAGGGAAGCCGAGCAGATATGTGGCAGGAATGCCGACAACAACATAGCTCACAAAGGCGATCCAGGTCATGGGCAGCACGTTGGATGTGCCTCTAAGCGCGTTGGCAAAATTGATTTGTGTGGCGTCGCCCAATTGATAAAGCACGAGCGGGACAATCAGAGCCATGGTGGCGGTGATTACTTCCGGATCCTCAGTGAACGCTAAAATCATGTCCTTTTCAAACAGAATGAATATGAGTGATGAGACTGTAGCAAGTGTCAGCATTAGATGATAACCGGCAAAAGCTACACGGCGCATGCCGTCGTTGTCAGAGAGTCCTGCCCGATTTGAAACAAGTACCGAAACAGCGTTGCCGAGGCTGTAATATATACAGAATCCCAGTGTTCCCGTGATTACGATAATTTGGAACGATGCGAGGCTTATGGCTCCAAGCCATCCCGCCATAACGGCAGCGAAGGTGAATGAGCCTGATTCCAACGACATTTGCAGCGATACGGGCCACGACGTGCTGTTGACTTGTCTTAGTGTACGGCGCTCGATGGACGAGCGTATGAAACCGTCGCGATAGCTCCGGAAACGTTTTGAGCAAATGAAAATTGCAATAACCGCAATCAAGCCGAAGAATCTCGATGTAAGAGTGCTTATACCTGCTCCGAAAAGACCTAGCTCGGGGCTGCCTAAATTTCCATAGATAAGCAGATAGTTGCCGATAATGTTTATCGTATTGGCTGCAAGTATTATCCACATAGGGAGTGATGTGTTGTTGATGGCAAACAGCCATTGAGCAAAGACGTTAAACAATGCTGTCGGGATTATTCCGGCGAGAATAAGTAAATAGTAGGGGCGTATCAGCGGCAAGAGTTCTTCCGGTTGTCCGAGTCGGTGAAGATTGAACCATAATATTCCCATTATGGTTGTCACAATGGCCGCAAAAATCAGATTGGCGAGAATGCCGTTTCGGATGATGGCTCCGATTTTTGTATAACGTTGTTGGGAGAACATTGCTCCTATAAGGGGTGTAAGGCCATAGGTGAAGCCGACACAGGCAAACATGGCGAGATTGAACACATTGTTTACGAATGACGCTGAAGCGAGGGCGGCGGTGGAGTATCTGCCGACCATTATGTTGTCGGCAAATGCGACAACAATCATTCCGAGCTGTCCGATAAGAATCGGTAGCCCGAGTTTTATAAGCGAAATATAATGAGCCTTGTATTCAGAAAATTTCATTTCTGTGGTATTCGGGATTTAATTATCAAGAAATCACGTGAAAAGACTGCAAAATTACTGAAAATAACCGACAAAAGCCATCGTCAAGCCAATTTCATGAAAAATCAACGGCCATTATACAAAAATGTTGAAAAAAATTTTGCGATAACCAAAAAACTCTTTACCTTTGCATCGCAAAACCCAAAATGACTCCGTAGCTCAGTTGGTAGAGCAAATGACTCTTAATCATTGGGTCGAGAGTTCGAGCCTCTCCGGGGTCACTTATTTGAAACTCAACTACTTGCATATCAAGTAGTTGAGTTTTTCGTTATAGGCGTTTTGTCCACAAATTGTCCACCAAACTGAATCCTACAACTCGCCGACATTAAAATTTTATGTTTTTGAATGTCGTTTGCCGGTGCTGAATGTCGCCGACATTCAATCGCGCGAACAAGTGAACGCTATTGGATGTTTTAAGAATCGTGAGTTAATGTTGACTCCCGTTAATTTTTACATAGCCAATGAGCGCCGACACAACCCCACCCCCACGACACAAAGAGCTACTCGACGAGTGGATTTCAAATAACTACGAAGAATACTGTGACTTCACAGAGATGATGCACTCCGCCGATGGTGTCGGCTTTGAGCGCGTTTTCAATTACGCAAGCAAACTCATACCCGGCTACAGGAAAGCCGTAATGCTGCGTATGAAGGACGACCGCGCAACCGATTTCAAGGATTTGGAAGACCTATTGGAAAACCCAAGTCTGGATGCCCCCTGGGGCCAAAGTTGATTTGACCCCTGAAAATAATTTATTTTTGACCCCTGAAGAGTTTGGCCGACGGGGTCATTTTTATTTTGGTTTATCTGCCTTTGAAGGCTTTGAGTTTACGGACGCTTTCGCCAGTAAGTGTTATGCGGTGTGGACAATACGGTCAAGTATTGCATCTGCCACTGTGGTGTCACCGATGGCGTCGTACCAGTCCAGTTCAGGGAGCTGCGATGTGACGATGATTGACTTTCGTCCGTGCCGGTCTTCGATGATTTCCGTGAGATGCGCGCGTTCCTTGGCGTCTAGCGGGACCAGGAAGAGATCATCGAGTATGAGGAGTTGCGTTTTTTCGAGCTTCTTAAGCTCCGTTTCGATTGTCCCTTTGTTTTCGGCGATTTTCAGAGTCCCCATCAGTTTGGAGGCGTTTGCGTACAGTACACGCATGCCGGCCTTGCATGCCTCGTATCCCAGAGCGGTAGCCAGGTAGCTTTTGCCGGTTCCGGCGCAACCGGTTATGAACAGGTTGTCGCCTTTGCGGACAAAATCCAGCGAGGCAAGTCGTTCCATCTGGTTGCGGTCCAGGCCGCGTGGCAGTGTGTAGTCGATTTGTGCCACCGATGCGTCATTGTATCTGAAGTTCGCGCCTCTTACAAGGCGTTCGATGTTGCGGGTCACCCGGCAGTCCCATTCCCTGGAAAGCAGCCAGTTCAGGAAGCTGTCAGGCGTCACGTCATTGTTTCGGCGAAGGTCGCCTGAAGGCTTTCGGAGAATGCGGCGGCCATTCCGTGAAGGCGCATGCGGTGCATGATGTCCATAGAGACTGAGAGGGTGTTTCATAACAACCGTTAAGAATATCCATAAAAAATGCCTCTGCTAAA
>CAZYXN010000028.1:0-13239 GCA_964651105.1 uncultured Muribaculum sp.
AGAGAGTTAATATAAATCCCTCTCGTTTAAGTTGCATGTGTCCTATTTTTTCCCAATCGACAGTTTCCGGCTCACGCACAGGTGTGTTTTCGTTTATCGGATAATAGGTGAATGTGATTCCCTTCTCGTCCATATGGAGCGAATGTGGTAAAACGGAGTAACGGGCATCTGGTGATGCGGCATGATAGAAATACACTATCATCATGATCGGCGGAATGATTACGAAAACCAGTATCAGCGCGACAATGACAAAGCGTAAGTCCAACAGGCTTCCAAAGAATAGCAGTATAAGTGGAGGAAGAGCCAGTTGAATGATATGGTTCTTGACCCATAGTTGCATTATTATACGTGCGAGGGTCGAAGCTTCTACTTTAAACGTACCCGTGGTAATCATGAATGCAAATATACGATTTTTTCAAAAAAATTGACCGATTGTCCGTACGGTATTGGACAATGTTACAGAATTGTCCGATTTCGGACATAGCCCCAATTGGCATATTTCTGATATATAGTTGTTTACGTTTTTGGCACGGTAAATGCACATTAAATGGCATAAGAAAAAATTTTAATAAATGGACAGACAGATATCAAAAGAGGAACAAAGAAAGGCTAAAATTAAAAAGTTTTTTCCATACGTCATCGGCGGAACTTGTGTGGTGGTTTTATCGATCATGCTTATGATGGCGATGCACACAAGCGTCAGCAGGGATGATCTGATGCTCGCGACGGTGGATACCGGTACCATACAGACATCGATTACCGGTTCCGGGAAAGTGGTTCCTGCATTTGAAGAGATAATCAATTCACCAATCAATACGCGCATAGTCGAAGTTTATTGTAAAGCCGGCGACAGTGTCAATGTAGGGACGGCGTTATTGAGACTTGATCTTCAAAGCACAGAGACGGAGTTGAACAAATTGAAGGATCAGATTCAGATGAAACGTCTCGAGCTTGAGCAGCAGAGCGTCAACAATGATACGCATCTGAAAGATCTGGCCATGCAAGTTAAGGTAAAGGAGATGTCGGTCAATCGCATGGAGGTGGAGCTTCGTAACGAACGATATCTTGACAGTCTCGGCTCCGGAACCGGCGATAAAGTCAGGGAAGCGGAGTTGAAATATAACACCGGCATGCTTGAACTGGAACAGATGCGTCAGAAACTTGTCAGCGAACGCCGGGTGACAGAAGCGGATTATAAGGTGAAGAATCTTGAAATAAATATTGCTGGAAAAAATTTGAGCGAAATGTCGCGCACTCTGGACGATGCTCAGATAAAAGCCCCGCGCAAGGCCACCCTTACATATATTAATGACCAGATAGGACAGAAAATATCGGCCGGCGAACAGATTGCTATTATTTCCGACCTAAGTCACTTCAAAGTAGACGGCGAACTTGCCGACTCCTATGGCGATCGTATCGGTGTCGGCTCTAAAGCGATGGTTAAGATAGGTCGGGAGCAGCTGCCGGGTATTGTTGCCAATGTCACTCCGTTGTCGCGTAATGGCGTGATTTCATTCACGGTGCGACTTGAAGAGGACAATTATCCGGCGTTGCGTTCCGGACTCAAGACCGATGTCTATATTATGTGTGACATGATGGAGGATGTGATGCGTATAAAGAATGGTTCTTTCTATACCGGCCCCGGCTCTTATGAACTGTTTGTGATGACATCCGATGACGAGCTTGAGAGAAGAAGCGTGCGGCTTGGTGAGAGCAATTATGAATATGTTGAAGTGATCAGCGGCTTGAATCCGGGCGAAAAAGTGGTGGTGAATGATATGAAGCGGTTTAAGGATTCATCGACAATAAAGATTAAATAAAATAACAATATAAAACCAGGTATTATGAAATTTTCTCAATCATTACGGCAAACCATAGCCGAGGCTCGCAATAATCCGGGCTTTACCGCTCTCTATGTAGGAGGCGTGGCGTTTGCCGTGGCATTTACAATGGTATATGCTATTATTTATTATGTGCGTCTGGCTCCGGTTTATCCGGAATACAATCGAGATACCACAATGTATATTCAGTCTTTATACATGAGAAACGAGGCCAAGAGTCAGACATTTATGGCTTCCATAGGACTCCCGTTTGTAAAAGAGTATCTCTCAAAATTAAGTAATTGTGAATATATGTCGGTTGCCGAGCATACAAATACGGATTTTGTGCAGCCTCTTGACGGCTCGGGAGATATCAAGATAGCGTCAAAGGGTGTCGATCCGCGATTTTTCAAGTTGTATGAATATGAACTATTGGCCGGGAGATTTTTTTCTGACGCAGAGTTTGATTCAGGGATTTTGTCCGCAGTCATTACTTCTGATCTTGCAACGCGTCTTTATGGGGGTGTCGAGCAGGCTTTAGGAAAAGATGTTTCTGTAAACTATCGTAATTTTAAAATTACGGGAGTCATAAAGCCGGGAATATCTCTTTTTGAAAACTCATTCGCTCAGGTTTTTTATCCATATACAGCCGGACAATGGTATAGTCCTAATTCTTCATATCTCGGAATGTATACGGTTAATGTCAAGCTTAAAGACAGCAAACAAGACGCGGCATTTCGAGAGGAGATTGATGACATGCTTCGACGTATAAACGCCGCTGACACTGCAGGATGGAGAATTGATCTTCCGGGAGTGCGCACCAATACGGAGTTTATTTTTAATCCCGATAGTGTGGCCGGAGAAGAACGTATGAACCTGACCGACACATTGAAGCCTTATCTTACATTGTTGCTTGTGCTGTTGATAATTCCGGCGATAAATATCAGCGGTATGATTGGCGGCCAGATGGATCGGCGTATGGCCGAAATGGGATTGCGCAGAAGTTTCGGGGGGAGCAAGTCGCAACTTTGCCGTCAGGTGATGTTTGAAAATCTGCTTCTTACATTGTTTGGCGGATTTATTGGCCTTATTGTTGCATGGATAGTTCTTTATGCTTGTAAAAGCTGGATTTTGGGTTTGGTAAGCAAGTCATGGAGTTATTTGGGAAATATAGTGGAGACGGAGATTACCGGTGAGATGCTTTTCGCTCCTTCGGTATTTATCGGAGCGTTGCTGATATGCATTGTGCTGAATGTTTTGTCGGCGTATATTCCTGTAAAACTCGCTTTACGCAAACCGATTGTGTCATCAATTAATGTTAAAAAGTAAAACCATGTTTAAACTGATATTTAAAAACCTGTGGGCGCGCCGTCGCCGTAATGCCTGGATTGTCATTGAGTTAGTGCTCATAACAATTGTTGCCTGGGTTGTGCTTGATCCGGCTATGGTAACCGGTTATTATTTTACGCTTGATCCCGGATATGACATCGAACGCCTGGTGTCGATACATATTGCGGAGATACCCGAAGGCGGACGAGGATATGATGAAGCTAATTCCGGCAGAGAAAATAATATGGAAAACGTGCGTCGTCTTCTTGATCGTGTCAGAACTGATTCGAGGGTCGAGGCGGCGACTATCGGAATGTCGGAGCTTTTTGAAAGCCAGAATTCCAATGTCAACAGTTTTCCCCGTGTGTCTACTGATGGAGTTTATTTCAAGGTCAAATTTTTACCAAATACTGATTTTTTCAAAACATTCGGTATCAAAGGGCTTGACGGCGAAATATTCAAAGAGCCGGCTGTCTCGGGCAACGATATTATTATAAGCCGCAGCGTGGCTCAGGTGATGCATCCCGGAGTTGCTAATCCGGTTGGGCATTATCTTAACGAAATTCCCGATTCAATTTATAATTGGGATACAAACCGTCTGATAGCCGGAGTTGTGGAGGACGCGCTTTATCGTTCATCAATGGGCAGAAGCCCTATAGTTTATATGTATGAGAAAGACAGAAAAGTTAAGGAGATAAGCCAGGTGAAATTGGTTCTAAGGCTAAAATCAGGAGTAAACCCAAATCGATTTATAGAGGAATATTCACCTGTAATCGCTAATGAACTCAAAGCCGGAAACGTGTATGCCCATTCTCCTGAGCTTTATACTGATATACGTGACAACATGGCGCGTGACTCCCATAATAAATACGTGATATCGCTGGCTCTTGCGGCATTCTTCTTTGTGAATCTTTGTCTTGGAATAATCGGCACATTCTATTTGCAGACTCGTACACGCAGTCGTGACACCGGTATTATGCGTTCGTTTGGCGCCACTCCGCGAAAGATTTTACTTGAGATAATGAGCGAAGGTTGGATTATGACCACGATATCATGGATGTTAGGATGTGGGATTTATTATATGTATGTCCGTAAGATAGGATTGGCCCAACCTGAAGGAACAGGTTGGGGAGAGTCGGAAACGATCAAAGAGGTAATGCCCCAATGGATTGATTTCTTTTGGACTCATTTCAGTTTAGTTTCCTTGTTCATATATGCGGTGTTGATGATAACCGTCTCGATAGGCATATATATACCGGCTCGCCGGATAAGTCGCGCCAATCCTGTTGACGCTCTCAAAGATGAATAATATAAAATAATCAGATAATTAAAATTAAAAAATAATATTATGGCAATCATTAAACTTGAAGGTATAAATAAAATTTACCGTACTGACGAAATTGAGACTCTTGCTCTTGAAAATGTGAATATTGAGATTGAAAAGGGTGAATTTGTCAGCGTTATGGGACCGTCAGGATGCGGGAAGTCAACCCTGCTTAACATAGTCGGCCTGCTCGACGAGCCTACAAGCGGGACAGTAACTATTGACGGTACCGCTCTCGGCAAGATGAGTGACAAGAAGCTTGCCGCATTTCGCAATGCAAAACTCGGATTCGTGTTCCAAAGTTTTCACTTGATCAATTCACTGAATGTGATTGACAACGTTGAATTGCCGTTGCTTTACCGGTCGATGAGTGCCGGTGAGCGCAGCCGTCGCGCTAAAGAGGTTCTGGAACGAGTTGGATTGAGTCATCGTATGCGTCACATGCCATCGCAGTTGTCAGGCGGTCAGTGTCAGCGTGTGGCTATAGCCCGTGCCATAGTCGGAAATCCTGAGATTATTCTTGCCGATGAGCCTACCGGTAATCTTGACTCAAAAATGGGTGCCGAGGTAATGGAGCTTCTGCATTCGCTTAACAAAGAGGACAACCGCACAATAATGATGGTTACCCACAATGAGGAACAGGCAAAACTGACCGATCGCATTATCCGGTTCTTCGATGGCCGTCAGGTAAAATAGAGAGACAATACTATGAAATACAATTATTTTACACAAGCATTTTCTTCTATTCGGCAGCAGCCGGTAGTAAGCGTGGTATCCATTATAGGAACTGCGCTTGCTATCCTGCTCATCATGACGGTGATTATTATGGATGAAGTAAAAGTCGTTCCGTTTTCGCCTGAAAGCAATCGTGATAGATGGCTTGTGCAGAAATACGGGACAATCTCCAGAGACGAGCAGGGCGACAATCAATCCTGTGGCCCGCTTGGATTCAATACCGTCAAGCAGGTATTCTATCGGATGAAAACTCCCGAGGCGGTGAGCGCGTTTGTGACAGGATGGTCCGCCGCATCTTTTTCTATCCCCGGCAAAGCTGCTTTTGGCGCGGATTTAAGGGATGTCGATGATAATTATTGGAAAATCATGGATTTCTCATTCCTATCGGGCAAGCCTTTTACGCGTGCTGATTTTGAGTCCGGTATTCCTGTCGCAGTTATTTCTGAAAGTGTGGCTCGGAAATTATATAAATCGACTGATGTTGTTGGAAAAGATGTATGGATCAATCATGTTCCTTATAAAATATGCGGCGTTGTAAAAAATGTGTCTCAACTTTCCGATATGGCTTATGCGGATGCTTGGGTTCCGTTTACAACCACAACGGCTGCCGACTTTTCATGGTGCGATTATATGGGAATGCTGGGCGTGGTTATATTAGCAAAAGACAAGTCAGACTTTCCTGCTATACGAGAAGAATATGAAAATCTGTTTGCGGAACTGGAAGATGAGATGAAATTGAAAGGCTGGCATTTTATTCCGATGGAACGCCCTTATACACAGGTTGTCTCGGTGAATACTCCTTGGGCTAATCTTGGCCCGGACATGGACAGTATAAAACGTAAAAAGATGATTGTTTTTGCAATCCTGTTGATTGTCCCGGCGATAAATATAAGCAACATGACCAACAGCCGTCTGCGCCGGCGCAATGAAGAGATTGGCATAAGGCGTGCATTCGGTGCGAAACGCAGCACTATTTTGATGGATGTTTTTATTGAAAACTTTGTCATGACCCTTTTTGCGGGAGTGTTGGGATTGGTGCTGAGCGTCATTTTCTGTATCATATGGAAAGAAAATATTTTCGGGTGGTCACGGGTTGATATTGGAATGCTTATTCATTGGTCTACTTTCTGCTGGGCATTGTTATTCTGCTTTTTGTTGAACTTGTTAAGCACCGGAGTGCCAAGTATGGCAGTCTCTCGAATTAATATTGTAAATGCCTTGGGCGGAAAAATGAAGTAAGATTATGAAACGTAAATTATTACGCCAGATGTCTAATGAATGGCAAAGTAACGCATGGCTTGCCGTGGAGTTGCTGATTGTCAGTGTTGTGATATGGTTTTTAGCCGACAGTATGTATACCAAGATTTCAATATTTAATGAGCCTCGTGGTTTTGATACTGAGCATTGCTATCTTTTGCTATTTGATAAATTGAGTGATAAAAGCCCTGATTATAAGGAGTATGAATCTCGTAATGACGAAAATGAGGATTTGAAAGAACTTGTCGAGCGGTTAAAAATTCGTCCCGAGATTGAGGCCGTTGCGTTATCTCGGTCCTCATATCCTTACAACTATAGTAATAGTGGTGCGACTTTGTCCATTGACTCTTTTTCGACAGCACCGGAATTTTGTGTTATGCGTTGTGTTACCCCTGATTTCTTGAAAGTGTTCAGATATACCGGGACGCATGGAGAAACGCCGGAACAACTTGCCGAGATGCTGAAGAATAATCCGGAAGTTATTTTTGCATCCGACAATATCTATAACACCTATGGGATTGAGTCGTTGGAGCCTTTTATCGGAAGAAAATTCCATACGAACGCTACTGATGATTCGGTAAAACTTGCTGCTGCCTTAAATGTGGTGCGTTACAGTGATTATAGTGGGCGGCATCAGTCTTTCTCTATGATTAGGGCAATGCCGGAAAAATCATACAGGTCATGCAGTGAACTTGTCGTCAGGGTAAAAGATAATATGGACAAAAATTTCGCTGAGAATATTATGGAGGACGCATGGAAAAGTCTGCATGTGGGAAATTATTATATCTCATCGGTTAAGTCATTTTCCGATATCCGTGACAGTTTTAGCTATAATGACAGGAATGATGTCAGAAATACAATTATCGGCGGAACTTTTTTATTGGTAAATATATTTTTGGGACTGTTAGGCGCATTTTGGTTTCGTACTCAGCAGCGTGTCAGCGAGATTGCCATACGCAAAGTGAATGGCGCTTCTTCTTGGGATATCTTTAGAAGAGTGATAGGGGAAGGTGAAATTATACTCTTGATTGTTATCCCGCTGGCAATATTGTTAGATTACTTGTTGGTTCATTTTGAACTGAATTCACGATTTCCTTATGCCTATTTTGAACCGGTGAGATTTGTGACGTGTGTGATTGTTTCTTCGGTTTTGATGGCGTTGATGATTGCTTTAGGTATTGCGATTCCCGCATATAAGGCAATGAAAATGCAGCCTGCGATAGCTTTGTCGGAAGAATAAATATATTGAAATGATGATAATGAATTATAAAACAATTGTAGCTGCTCTCTTGGTCTTCGCCGGTTTCTCGGCGAAGGCGCAGGAGACAAACACAAGACTGATAACACTTGAGGAAGCCATATTGATTGCCCGTACCAATAGTGTGGATGCCGCAGTGGCGTTGAATGAATTGAAGACTGCTTATTGGAGTTTCCGCACATATAGGGCCGACCTGTTGCCTGAAGTGAATTTTAACGCGACTCTGCCGAGTTACAGAAAGAGTTACAGCGCATATCAGCAGGATGACGGTTCATATACGTTCGTGCGTAACAATAATCTGCAGATGAGCGGAGAAGTGTCGATAGATCAAAATATATGGTTTACAGGTGGTAAACTTTCATTGAATACTTCGCTTGATTTTTTGCGTCAGCTTGACGGACACAAATATAATCGGTTTATGTCGGTGCCGGTGGCTCTTACATTAAGTCAGCCGATTTTCGGAGTAAACAGGATAAAATGGGATAGAAAGATTGAACCGGTGCGTTATGAAGAAGCCAAAGCGAAATTTCTTAGCGCTACCGAAGATGTCGCGATATCTGCAATCGATAATTTTTTCAATCTGCTGCTTGCAAAGGAAAACGAGGGCATAGCTCGTCAGAATCTTGACAATGCGGTGAAGCTATATGAAGTCGCCAAGGCAAAACGAGCAATGGGACAGATTAGTGAAAATGATTTGCTTCAGTTGGAACTTAACAAACTTAATGCCGAGTCTTCTTTGACTAGTTGCGAGAGCAATTATCAGGCGGCGATGTTCAGATTGCGTTCATTTCTGGATTTGGATGAATCAATCAATCTCGACCCTGTAGTCCCTGAAGATATTCCCGAAGCCATAATCGCATACGCTGATGTCATAGAAAAAGCTCATGCCAACAATTATTTTACAAAAAATATACGTCGCCGTCAGTTGGAGGCGGAATATTCGGTGGCGAAAGCTAAAGGAAACCGTCGGGAGATAACGATGTTCGCACAGATCGGTTATACTGGCACCGCCGATGAGTTCAGTACGGCTTATGACAGGCTGAAAGATAATCAGGTAGTTGAAATCGGATTTAAAATTCCTATTCTTGACTGGGGCAAACGCCGTGGAGCGGTTAAAGTAGCCGAAAGCAACAGGGATGTTGTCAACAGCCGTCTTCGCAAAGAGCAGATGGACTTTGACCAGGATATTTTTGTGCTGGTTGAGCGGTTTAATAATCAGCAGCGTCAGCTTGATATATCTTTACGTGCCGATACTATCGCGCAAAAACGTTATGACACCAATGTTGAGACATTCATGATAGGTAAAATTTCCACTCTTGATCTGAATGATTCTCAGGTGAGCAAGGATGAGTCACGTCAGTCCTACATCAATCAGCTTTACAGATATTGGTCTTATTACTATCAGATAAGAAGTCTTACTTTGTGGGATTTCAGCCGTAATTCCGGAATTGAAGCTGATATTGAAAAAATTGTGAAGCGTTGAAACTCTATTTTTTGTAAATTTGTGTCATGATACTCGTAGTAGATGATGATAGAGCGGTAAGACTGTCGCTAAAGCTGCTTCTAAACAGGAACGGATATGAGACAGCGATGGCGGCTTCTCCTGCCGAAGCTCATGATTTCGTGAGAAACGCGCGTCCCGATTTAGTTCTTCTTGATATGAATTTTTCAAGAGCTACATCGGGCGAGGAGGGGCTGATATTGCTTAAGCAGATTAAAATCTTTCATCCTGATGTTCCTGTTATCCTGATGACTGCCTGGGGAAGTATCCCTTTGGCAGTCAAAGGTATTCATGCAGGTGCATTTGATTTTATTACAAAGCCTTGGGATAATAAGGCTCTGTTGCATCGCATTTCAACGGCTCTTGAGCTTAACCATCAACAGGTGAGCGAGGATAGTGGCTTTGATCGGTCGTTTATTATCGGGAAATCATCTGCGTTGCTAAACGTCCTTGATACCATCGAACGAATATCAAAAACCGACGCGTCGGTTTTGATAATGGGGGAGAATGGTACGGGAAAAGAGTTGATTGCGGAAGCGATACACCGTAACAGCAGCCGGCGGAATCATCAAATGGTGAAAGTGAATCTCGGAGGGATTTCCCGCTCACTTTTTGAAAGCGAGATGTTCGGACATAAAAAAGGAGCGTTTACAGGTGCTGTGGCCGACCGGGAAGGACGCTTTGCTGTGGCTGACAAAGGAACCATATTTTTGGATGAAATAGGGGAGTTGGATTTAAACAGCCAGGTTAAACTGCTGAGAGTGCTTCAGGAGCAGACGTTTGAGGTATTGGGCGACAGTACTCCTCGGAAAATTGATGTCAGGGTTATATGCGCGACTAATGCCGATTTGTCGCAAATGGTTTCCGAACATACCTTTCGGGAGGATTTATTTTATCGTATAAATCTTATTACGGTCGTGCTGCCTCCTCTGCGCGAGCGAGCCGAAGATATACCGTTGCTTGTTAATCATCTGGTTGGCAAGTTTTGTTCCAGTAATATGCGAAATGTTCCGGAGGTTACCGACGAGGCCATGTCTTATCTTAAAACATTGCCTTATCCTGGTAATATCCGTGAACTGAAAAATCTCGTGGAACGCACATTGCTTGTCGCTGATAAGTCGGTGCTGACGGATATGGATTTTAAAGGACAATATATCGAAACACCTTCGGCAGGTCAGATTATATCAGGAGAGAAGCGGCTTGACGATGTAGAGCGTTCATCAATTGAATCGGCATTGAGCAAATCGGGAGGAAATGTCTCGAGAGCCGCGTCATTGCTTGGTATAAGCCGTCAGTCGTTGTATAGAAGAATGGAAAAATATGGAATAACGGTATGAGAGTTGTCTGGGCGTTTCTTCTCATAATAGCATGTCTTTTGACTGTCGCTGCAGGATTGTATTATTTTGATGCGACGGATAATGAATGGGCATTTCGGGTGTCGATGGGCGCACTGGTTGTCACATTTATTTTATTGATTCCGCTATATCGTATCGCGGTCAAACCGATGAAGTCGTTATCCAACGGTGTCAATCTTCTGCGGGGTCAGGACTTCAGCAGCCGTCTTGCTCCGGTGGGTCAATATGAGGCCGACAGGATTGTGGATATGTTCAACGGCATGATGAGCGCGTTGAAAGAAGAACGCTTGCATGTAAGGGAACAGAATCATTTTCTGGATCTTCTTATCGGCGTGTCTCCCATGGGAATTCTGATTCTTGGTGATAAAAAGGACATTGCAACTTCCAATAAAGCGGCTGCAAGTTTTTTAGGTTATGATTCGCCAGAAGAGCTTTTCGGTATTTCTTTAGACAGATGCGATTCTCAACTTGGCCGTGTGCTTGCAAGGCTTGGCGACGATGAGACGCAGACTGTGAGACTGAATAACTCGATGATTTATCGCTGTTCGAGACTGTCGTTCATGGATAAGGGATACAGTCATCCGTTCATTCTTATTGAGCGACTGACCGAAGAGGTGATGAAAGCTGAGAAAAAGTCGTATGAAAAGGTTATCCGGGTTATTGCCCACGAGGTTAATAATACGATGGGAGGAATCAGGTCAATACTTGACACTATCGGTGATATCGTTGCTGAAGATGAGGTTGATTCCGCTTTTGCCGAGGTTTTGGATGTGTGTAGGCTGCGTTGTGTCGCGATGAGCGAATTTATTACAAATTTTGCCAATGTTGTCAAGATTCCCGATGCAACGTTGCGTATGACAGATTTGAATAGTGTTGTGGCCTCTGAGAAGATTTTGTTGGAAAGCATGTGCGTCAAACATGATATCAAGTTTACAATGCTTCTGTCGGAAAATCCTATTGAAGTGGCTCTTGATTCGGTATTATTTGAGCAGGTATTGATAAATATAGTAAAGAATGCCGTGGAGAGTATCGGAGCAGGAGGAGAGGTTTCTATTACAACCTATTCCAATCCGCCATCTATAATTATTGCTGACAACGGCTCTGGAATTTCTTCCCAGGCTGCCGAGAAACTTTTTAGCCCGTTCTTCTCAACTAAAGAAAATGGGCAAGGCATTGGGCTTATGTTTATTAGTGAGGCTCTTCATAAGCATGGATGTCGGTTTTCGCTGGAGACTTGCGATGATGGAATTACTCGTTTTTCCATATTTTTTAAATAAAAATTAAGCTTTGTTCAACCATTCTCGTTTTTATGTTGTTAAACATATTGTAAAATAATTTTCAACATTAAAACTATTAATTAGATGAAAAAGATTTTAGTTGGATTGCTGACAGCTGTTGGTTTGTTTACAGCGTCACAGGCTCATGCATTTGATTTGACTGCAAGTTATGGCGGATTCACACAGATGGATGCCATGGATTGCCATGACGGAGGGGGAGATGTCAATACCGCTTGGGGTGTTGTCAATTTTGGCGCTAATTTTAATGTAGCTCCAGGCTTTACAGTCGGGCCGTCATATTCATTCTCCAGCACATCGAGAAAACATTTTTCAGAGAATAAATTTTATTATCATGTGATTATGCTTAACGGTAAGTACAACTATTATCGTAATAGCATTGTCACTCTTTACGGGCATGTCGGTTTAGGTTCTGTCATAAGCCATCAGACTTATGAGGGAGATTCCAAAAACAAAGGTTATTTCGCTTTCCAGATTTCACCGATTGGAGCATATGTTGACATTACTCCTCAGATTGCATTGTTTGGTGAAGCCGGATTCGGAGCACAAGGACTTTTGCAAGTCGGCGTAAAGATTAATCTATAAGAAAGCCGTAGAAAATATAAGAAGAGCCGCATTTTACATGCGGCTCTTCTGTTGTGTTGTATTACAATCTAGATTGTTTTATTCTGGTAGTTTTCCGTCGGTTTCTTCAAGCAGAGCTATTTTCAATACTTCCATTACAGTTGTGACATAATGGAATGTTAGCCCTTCGACATAGATTGCGTCGATTTCAGCGATATCCTTGCGATTCTCGGCAGATAGAACAATATCAGTGATTCCTGCCCGTTTTGCAGCGAGAATCTTTTCCTTGATACCTCCCACTGGAAGCACTTTCCCTCGCAATGTGATCTCTCCTGTCATCGCGAGACGAGAACGGATTTTCTTGCGGGTAAATGCTGAAGCTATGGATGTTGCCATTGTTATGCCTGCTGACGGGCCATCCTTTGGAATTGCTCCTTCAGGAACATGGATATGAAGCTGATATTTTTCAAATAGTTCGTCGGGGATGCCGATTTCATTGGCATGGCTTTTTATGTATTGAAGCGCGATTGTCGCTGATTCTTTCATTACATTTCCGAGATTGCCGGTCAGGGTAAGTTTGTCGCCCTTTGTTTTGGCAAGGGAGGATTCTATAAACAATATTTCACCACCTACGGCAGTCCATGCGAGACCTGTCACTACTCCGACAAACTGATTGCCCTCATATCGGTCTTTGGTGTATTTCTCCATGCCAAGGAAATCATGCAGATGCTTTGGCTGGATTTTAGATGGTGTTTTCTTATTTTGCATCTTTGCCAGAATCACTTTTCTCACAATCTTGGC
>CAZYXN010000028.1:13249-25196 GCA_964651105.1 uncultured Muribaculum sp.
CGCTTTTTCAAGTTGACGCACACCACTCTCAGAGGTATATTTTTCGATAATTTCTACAATAGCCTCATCGGTGATATTGACATCCTTGGGTTTCAGATTATGTTCTTTTATGACACGGGGCAGAAGATGCCGTTTAGCAATTTCTATTTTTTCTTCCAACAGATAGCCTGACAGGTCGATGATTTCCATACGGTCAAGAAGAGGCTGTGAAAGTGTGGAAAGCGTGTTTGCCGTGGCAATGAACAGGACTTTTGACAGGTCGTAGTCAATGTCTACGTAATTGTCATGGAAATGACAGTTTTGTTCCGGATCAAGCACCTCAAGCAGAGCGGCCGATGGATCTCCTTTAAAATCAGCTCCGATTTTGTCTATCTCATCAAGCAGCAGTACTGGATTGGAATCGCCTGCTCGTTTGACAGCGTCAATTATACGTCCAGGCATGGCTCCTATATATGTTCGGCGATGGCCGCGTATTTCCGCTTCATCATGAAGGCCGCCAAGTGACACTCGTTGATAAGAGCGTCCTAATGCTGCGGCTATTGATTGCCCCAAAGAAGTTTTGCCTACTCCGGGAGGGCCTACAAAGCAAAGAATGGGTGCTTTTCCGTCTGGATTGTTGAGGAGGACGGCAATTTGTTCGAGAATACGTTCTTTTACTTTTGGGAGTCCGAAATGGTCTTTGTCAAGTTGTTCTTGTGCTATGGCTATATCTTCGTTTAGGATGGAATATTTCTCCCATGGCAAATCAAGCAGAGTCTCAAGATACGAATATTGTACAGCATAATCGGGACTTTGCGGATTCAATCTGCCGAGTTTATCGAGCTCTTTTGCGAATGTCTTTGCTGCAGCCTCACTGAATTTTACATTTTCGGCACGTTTCCTGAGTGCATCCTGATCGTCATCATTATCTCCATAAAGCTCCTGACGGATGGCCTCCATCTGTTGTTGCAGAAAAGCCTGACGTTGGCTTTGGTCGAAATGCGCGCGGGCTTCCGATTGGATTTTATGTGTCACCCGGAACATGCTTTCTTGTTCCGTTAAAGCAGCAAGCAGTTTTTTTGCCCGTTCTTTGATATTGTTTTCTTCAAGGAATGACATTTTTTGCTCTGAACTGAATGGCGATTGACTACAAAGCATATTAATCATTCCGACAGGGTCAGGATGATTTTTTATATTGTGGGCAAATTCGTCCGGGCCGTCCATCTGAGCAATCAGTTTAAGAGAAAGGTCTTTTATTGCATCATACAGGGCTGAGAATGTTTTGTCGCCTGAACGCGGTTTCTGTTCCCTTACGCTTATGACTTTGAGACGCAAGAAATCATCATCGCCTGTCAATGCTGTCTTAGACTCGTCAATCATAATTTTATCCCGGCCTTTTACTAAGGCGGTGTGTTGGCCGTCGGGAAGTTCAAATACTTTGATTACGTCAGCGACAACACCGTACGGATACAGATCTTCAATCCCTGGATTTTCAATGTCTGCGCTTCGTTGGCATATGACACCTATTGGAGTATGATTGTCAGCCGCCATCTTAGCGAGGTTCAATGATGAGTTTCTGACTAAGATAAGAGGTGTTGTGACTCCTGGGAAAAGAACAAGATTTTGAGTGGCAAGAATCGGGAGAGCATCATAATCGGGCTTCGTCATCTGGCCATTTAAGTTTATTTCTATCTGATTAAGTGCGATAAAACGCGGTTGATCTTCTTCGGAATGATTCATTTACAAATGATATAATAATGTAGTTGAGCGCAATTATCATAGCAAATTGCGTGCCAAAATTCTCAAAAATGCCTAAATTGTCGACAAAAATGAAAAATAATCAGAATGTATCAGTTGTGTTTTTGGCGTGAAAGCAGATATTTTTTGAATGCGGGGAACTGTGCTGACATTTTTACTGTCTGTTTCTCTCCCTTCATGAATGCCGCGAGTTTCTCCGGAAGACTGATTTGGGATTCGACTATATCTTCGACTGTCTCTTTGAATTTGGCCGGATGGGCTGTTTCAAGGAATATGCCGATTTCTCCTGGCTTCAGATATTCTCGGAGTGCACGGTATGCGACCGCTCCATGCGGATCAAGAAGATATCCGGTTTCTTTTAATGTGTCGTTGATAGTTTCACTAATCTGTCGGTCGTCATAACTGCATCCGCTTATGTCTCCGCATATGCGTTCATGTGAGTTATCGTAAAGGTCAAGAACGCGGGCAAAATTCGATGGATCGCCCACATCCATTGCATTGGCGATAGTCTGGATCGATTTTCTGGGGTTGTATTTGCCTGTATTCAGATATTCAAAGAATACGTCATTTTTATTATTGGCTGCAATAAAACGTTTGATAGGCAATCCCATCCGTTTGCCGATAAGGCCTGCGCATATATTGCCGAAATTTCCGCTTGGGACGGCCACAACGATTTCTTCGCTTTTGACTCCTGATGCCATAAGTTGTGCATATGCATGGAAATAATAAAACATCTGAGGCAAGAATCGGGCAACATTTATGGAATTTGCCGATGTAAGTTTCATCGCTTCATTAAGTTCCTTATCCATGAATGCCGATTTCACTAATGCCTGGCAATCATCAAATGTTCCGTCAACCTCTATGGCTGTAATATTGGAACCGAGAGTGGTGAACTGAGCTTCTTGAATACGGCTTACTTTTCCGTGTGGATAGAGTACGTAGACGTTTACTCCCGGCACGTTTAGAAACCCGTTGGCTACAGCGCTGCCGGTGTCGCCTGATGTTGCTACAAGCACATTTACATCATCAGTTCCGTCATTGGAATTGAAATGACTGAGCAGACGTGCCATAAATCTTGCCCCCACGTCTTTGAACGCAAGAGTCGGCCCGTGAAAAAGTTCAAGTGAGTATTTGTTGTCATCCACTTTGACCAATGGAATATCAAAGTTCAAAGTCTCTGACACGATTTTTTTCAATATTGAAGAATCGATATCTTCTCCGAATAAAGTGTTTGCCACAACATATCCGATTTCTTCCAATGTCATCTCTCCGATATGTTTAAAAAATGCGGCAGGAATTGTCGGGATTCTTTCCGGCATGTAGAGACCTCGATCCGGAGCAAGTCCATGTACTACGGCTTCTGCAAGTGAAACTTTGTCAGATTGGCGGTTGGTGCTATAATATTTCATAATGATTTACAAGCTTAAGAAAATAACAAACTCATGAATTCTGTTCCGTCAATAAGTCCGTAACAGCCTTTGGCGGCATCCTCTTCGCTGAAAGCTTTGACCGAATCCGGTTTGACTCCCGGTTTATAAATTAAGAATGGAACCGGATTGGACGTATGTGTTTTTATACGGCACGGTGTCGGATGATCGGGGAGCACTGCCACTGTAAGCGGTTCTTTAAAAGTGTCAGACGCGTCAAGTATTGGTTGTATTATTCGTTTGTCAAGATATTCAATAGTACGTTTTTTTAATTGCACGTCACCTTCATGCCCGGCCTCGTCACTGGCTTCTACATGAAGAAACACAAAATCGGTATCACCTTTTAGCGCAGCTATCGCTGCACTGGCTTTTCCTTCATAATTGGTGTCGTATAGTCCAGTAGCGCCATCTACGTTTATAACGTTAAGGCCGGCGTACACTCCGATTCCGAAAATCAGGTCTACTGCAGAAATTACCGCTCCGTTTTTGACCGGATACTTTTCTGAGATGGGACGCATGGCCGGACGATAACCCGGTGACCACGGCCATATGCTATTGGCGGTGTCTTTCCCGTTTTCCCGACGTTTTTGGTTAATCGGATGATCAGCTAATACCTCTTGTGATTTAATTATTAGATTATTGATCAAATCAACTGTGGCTTGAGCGTCAGGACAATCTGTTTTTACCATCACATCGACGGCGTGACTTCCCGGCACATCATGGGGTGGAGTGCATGTGATATGTTTATCGCCCCCTTTGATTAACAACAGATGCCGGTATGAGATTCCCGGATAGAATTTTACTTGTTCATTCCCGAGTTTATCGTTCAGGAAATTGATAAGTTCGGTAGCTTCTTCGGTCGAGATGTGTCCTGCCGAATGGTTTTTGATTTTTCCGTCAGTAATGTTGATGAGATTGCATCTCATTGCCATATAACCGTCGGGAACATCTATACCCATGCTTGCCGCTTCAAGTACGCCACGGCCTTCAAACAAACGTGCTACATCATATCCTAAAACAGACATATTGGCAACTTCACTGCCGGGGTGCATCCCTTCAGGAACGGTTTTTATTAATCCGCAACGTCCTTCTTTAGCAAGTCTGTCCATCGCGGGAGTATCAGCCGCTTGTAATGGGGTTTTGCCGTTGAGAGATTCAATAGGCTCATCTGCCATTCCATCTCCTAAAATAATTATATATTTCATAGGACAGATGATTATCGAATGTTTGCAATGCCGATTATATCAGAGAATACTCCTGCGGCGGTGACTTCTGCTCCGGCTCCATAACCTTTTATTGCCATGGGATACTCGTTATAGCGTTCCGTGGTGATCAGAATTACATTGTTGCTTCCGGCAAGATTGTAAAAAGGATGGTCGGAAGATACTTCTTGTAAACCTACGCTTACATTTCCACGGTTCAATGTTGCTACGAAACGCAGATTCGTTCCTGCTTTTTCGGCCGCAGCTCTTTTCTCTTCAAAATCTTTGTCAATGCGTTTTACATTATCTATGAATTCATTAACATCTCCTTCAAAGCATTCTTCCGGGATAAATAGATTTTTCACCACATTGTCTTGTTCTACGACATATCCTGCTTCGCGGGCAAGGATTACAAGTTTCCTTATCACATCTATTCCGCTCAAATCAATGCGTGGATCCGGCTCTGTATAACCGGCTTCCTGAGCCATAGAGATAGCTTTGCTTAATGGCACGCTGCCGCTTATTACGTTAAAGATATAATTCAGAGTGCCGCTGACTACAGCTTCTATTTTTAGAATGCGGTCTCCTGAATTGATAAGGTTATTTATCGTATTGATTATTGGAAGCCCTGCGCCTACGTTGGTCTCAAATAGGAATTTCACATCCTTTTTCCGTGCTATCTTTTTAAGTTGAGCATAGTCGTCATATTTTGATGATGCCGCTATTTTATTTGCTGCGACTACATTGACATTGTGTGACAACATTTCAAAATACAAGCCTGCGATATCTTTGCTTGATGTGCAATCTACAAATACCGAGTTGAAAATATTCATTCCGATAACACCGTTACGTATATTTTCTGTTGTCGCTTCGATATCAGAAGTATTCAATCGGTCAAGATAGTTTTCCGTGTCAATGCCTTCCCGGTCAAATATGCATTTTTTTGAATTAGCCAGACCGACAAGACGTAAACGTAGTGATTTATTTTCAAGAAGATTTTTTTCTTGCGCGTGGATTTGGGAGAGAAGGTGATGTCCTACATTTCCTATTCCGACAACGAACAGGTTTAAGACCTGCGTGTCAGACAAGAAAAAACTGTCATGGATCACATTGAGCGCTTTACGCAAATTTTTGTGGTCGATGACAAATGAGATATTGGTTTCTGATGCTCCTTGAGCGCAGGCAATCACGCTAATACCGTTTCGTCCGAGAGTATTGAACAGTTTTCCGGCAATACCGGGGGTATGTTTCATGTTTTCTCCTACAATAGCCACTGTGGCGAGATTGGATTCTGCGGAAATATCGCTTAGGGTTCCATCTTGTAGTTCCGGAGCGAATTGCTCCTTCAATACATCTATCGCATGATCGGCGTCGGCATTTCTTACAGCAAAGGACGTGTTATTCTCGCTGGCTCCCTGGCTCACGAGGAATACTGAAATTCCGTTACGTGCGAGGGTATTGAAGATTCTGGAGTTGATGCCGATTACTCCTACCATTCCTACTCCCTGGATTGTGATAAGACAAGTATCGTTGATTGATGATACGCCCTTGATAGCTTTGCCTTCCGGTGATGGATGACGGTCGCTGATTCTGGTACCTGGCGCGTCGGGATTGAAGGTGTTTTTAATAAGAATCGGTATGTTCTTATGGAATACGGGATATATTGTCGGAGGATATATTACTTTAGCACCGAAATTGCATAACTCCATCGCTTCAGTGAAAGATAGATGGTCGATTACCAAAGCTCCGTTTATGACTCGTGGATCGGCGGTCATGAATCCGTCGACATCTGTCCATATCTCAAGCGTATTGGCGTTCAGGGCTGCTGCCAGAATGGCGGCGGTATAATCTGATCCGCCACGTCCGAGATTGGTTACGTTGCCTTCAGCGTCGCTGGATATGAATCCCGGAACAAGAGCTACTTTGAATTCAAGAGTGTCAAACACTTCATGTATCAATTTCTGAGTGGATTCATTGTCAAGAACATGTTTGTTCCACCGCTTTTCAGTCTTGATAAAGTTACGGCTGTCAAGATGAATGGCTCCGTTGATAATTCGGGATATGATTACCGATGAAAGGCGTTCTCCATAACTTACGATAATGTCGAGAGTGCGGTCGCTTAAATCTTTGATTAGGCTTACTCCGCGATATATGTTTCCGAGTTCCTCTAAAATCGGATTTACGATAGACAGCACGTCCATCTGCAACGGCTCAGGGACAATTCCTTTTATAACATTTCTATGCCTTTCTACTATTTTTGCATAGCTTTCCAGATGAGAAATGTCGCCTTTAGCCGCCAATTTGGCGGTATTTATTAGTTGATCGGTGATTCCGCCAAGTGCTGACACGACAATAATTACCGGTTCAGTCTGCGATTCAACGATAGATTTTACGTTTCGCAGACTTTCTACGGTTCCTACTGAAGTGCCACCAAATTTCAGTACCTTCATTCCTGTTATTTATATAGTTAATTAGGCTGCAAAGTTAATCAAAATTTCCGTAATTCAATCAGCGCATAGTCTGATTGTAGAGTCATTTTGCTGCCGGATAATTGTTTTACGTCGAAAGTTGTTTCCACATTGTCTATACCCCAAGGCTTGAGTTGTTCAGCAGTAGAGTAAGGCATAGACAGTGAGAGTTTTCTGTTTTTATATGTAAGATTGCCTGATTGTGTCGCACTGGTTCGGGACGTGAGATTGACGACAGAACGGAAAAGACAATAATAATAACCTTTTGGCTGAATTATACTGCCGTCAGGATATTCGATGCTTAATATCTGCCATTGTCCGTCAAGGTCTCCGTTTTCAGGCATTTTGCGACATGAACTTATTAAAGAAAATAATATACACGTTATTGTGAATAAAGCTATATATTTTGAGAGTCTCATCTTGGAATTAAAATGTATTGTTGTGAATTTTTAGAACCAGCCAGTCTTTCTGAGTGTGAGCATTATGCCGTTGCTTCTGCCAAGTAATCCGCCTCCATCCATACCGAATGACAATGTTCCGGATGCTCCTGGAAGCTGTTTCGGGGAATATGTTACCTCAAGCAGTCCGTTTACGTTTTTCATTACGTTGTCGAGCGGTTGGGAATATGTTCCCCAACTGCGTGTATAGCTCATCAGAATCCGATAACTGAGTCCTTCTATCGGTTGTCCCATGAATCCCAGATGGTGGCTTATCACACGGTTGTTTTTGAATATTATGTTTCCATCGTTATTGTAAATGGGAGAGATTATGAGCGGATTTCCTATCCCCATGCCCCAATGTTGCCAACCGCTATAAAGATAGTGGTTATAATAATCGTCTCTCCCGCTTATTTGTTCCGGAATTTTATCGGTGTGATCCCAATACACAGGGCCGCTTTGGTCTTTGGTATAAAGATATTCATAGACAACAGTTGAAACAAACGGATTTTCCGGAAGAGAAACCTCGACACCCCAAAGCCCGTCTTTCCATTGATAATCAAAGAACATCATTGAATGGTCTTCAAAATAGTGTTGATAATATGTGCTTGCAGTCAAATCAGGCTTGATATTCCATCCGACACGTAAATTCCAGCTTCCCACATGGTTGCCGTATATGTTGGTTTGTTCTCCGGTAGGGGTGCTTGAATCACCGCTTGACGGGAAAAATACTTTAAGGAAATCTTTGATTTTGTTAGGCATGTCGATGACAGAATTTCCAGTTATGGATTTGCCTCCGAATTGTGCCGCCATTTCAAGGCCGCCTTCAATCCATGCCGGGAATTTTTCAAAATTGGCGACTTTAAGAAATAATCCTTTGCTATGGTATAGAACATGCTTGGTGTATTTTCCCCCGGGATGCACGAAATCTTTTTGCCAATTATCGTCAGTGAACATTCCGTAAGCAATATAGCCTTTGATGGAAAGCCATTTTTTTGTCCAGGGGACTATGGTATATTGAGGAATCCCGATACGTATCTGTGGAATAGGACGAGCGTTGCCGCTATATAATAGGTTCCCGCTGCTTAGTTTGGGATTATTGAACTCTCCTTGAATTTCTTTACTCCCGATAAGTAATCCTAAGGAGCGGTATTTCAACTCTCCGTAAAGTTGTTGAATGATAAATGACGAAGAGAAATTATATGCGCCAGCGAGATCAATTCCGGCGCCCCATGAAAAACGCTTGTTTTCATCAATATTGCGAAATAATCCGGCTCGAAAGTACCCGTTGTTTTTTTTGACTGATGATAACCCTTGACGGTTATTTACCAGCCAGAAAGGCGTGTGTCTGCCGTTGCTGAAACTAACTTGTCCTTCAACTTTATAATATAGGCTGTCAAGTTCGCCTGCCGACATTCCGATTGACATGACAGTGCATAAGAGAAGGGCTTTAGTGCGGAGATTTAATTTCATAAAAGACAAAATATGCATTATAATATTGTCGCAAAGTTAGGCATTTCCTATATGTTAAACAAATAAAGAGATAAAATGACTAATTTTGCTTTAAAAACGATAAATTTAATAAAAAGTTCGCAATGTGCAACTTTATGTCCAGGTTATGCATCTAAGAATAAAAATAGAAAATAAAAACGACATATAAATATGAAAAAATTGACTTTTATTGCATTGATTGCATTTGTGTTCTTGTCATGTTCTCATAATTCTCATCCTGATGTTGATGAGATTATGGACGGGCTTGAAGATGTGCTGAGCCAATTGAATGATTCCTCGGTGCAGACTATCGTTATAAATAGTGGTGAATCCAGGAAAATAATGTCTGATATACAACGCGATTCCGCCGGTGTCATGATTGTGAATGTCAATATACCTGATAATTTTGACAATATGACGCCGGATGTGCCGTCGTTTGTCGCTCCGGTTGCGATTATTTCTGTTATTGGAGTGTTTTTGGCCCCTGTGCTGTTTGTTTTCGTGATATGTTATTTCATATATAAGAATAAAAAAGAACGTAATCGTATAATATATGAATCGGTTGTTACCGGAAGAACATTGCCTAAAGAATTTTATAAAATCAGACCGCATAACGCCAGATTCCAGTCATCGGTGTCTTGGCTCGCATGGAGTATAGGTATTTTTGTCTTTTTCATGGTTGTGGGCTGGGACGAAGTTGCTCCGTTGATGCTGATTCCGTTTATTATAGGTTTAGGGAAACTGGGCGCATTCTTCATGTACGATTACAAGAAGAATAATGTTGAATAAGTGGGATGAATTAAAGTTGATTGCTCGATGCGTCGCCGGTGATGACCGGCGCGCATTTGAGAGTCTGGTTGAAGAATACAGTGATGATTTGCGTCGCTTTATCTTGAATCTGACTCTTGGAGATGCGGCATTGACCGATGATTTGGCTCAGGATACATTCTTGAAAGCCTATCTGTCGATAAAGTCGTTTAAGGGATTGTCGCGTTTTAAAACTTGGTTGTTCCGTATTGCATGTAATGAATATTACGGTTATATGAGACGTTCTCGGGAAGTCAGTCTTGATTCGTCGGTTATGGTAGAATCTGGATATGTCAGCCCGTATGAACGCTTTGATGCTAAAATTGATTTGCAGACGATTCTTGCCGCTCTGAATGAAAAAGAACGTAGCGTGGTTCTGTTATTTTATATGCAGGACTATTCGTTGAAAAAAATAGTCGATATAACCGGAATGCCCGAAGGTACGGTTAAATCTTTATTATCACGGGCAAAAAAGAAATTGGTCAAAGAATTAATGGATGACGGTTATGAAGAATGACGATAAAATTTTGAGAGACTTATTTAAGGAAAATCTGATACAAGCTCCTAAAAATCCGTGGTTTGTGAAAAAAGTCATGAATCGTTTGCCTGAGAAACGTCCGATAGGGATGTATTCATGGATAGAATATCTTGCATATGCTTTGTCAATTGGCATATTGGGCGGATTGGCATTGTACACCGGTTATGGCATATGCCAATCTGATGAGATTACAGTGGGAAATGTTTTTTCAATGATGTCAATCGGATTTATGATCCTGGTAGTTTCTGTGGGTTTCTTTTTGCCGGCAGTAAAGCAGTGGATTAGCGAGGATTGATATAAAATAAGAGGATTGATATAAAATAATAAGTAGAAAGGATTATAATTAAGAAGTATAGATAGAAAAAGACAGGCATTCGTGATGAATGTCTGTCTTTTAAATATTATCGAGATATTATAGTCCGAATAGAGGCTTGATAACTTCCGCTTCAAGAATATATACTCCGGCTCCGGCAAGATAGCCTAATAATGCTAACAATGAGAAACGTTTCAGATACCAGCCGAAATTGATTTTTTCCAAGCCCATTGCGATAACACCTGCTGCAGAACCGATGATGAGCATGCTGCCGCCAACACCGGCACAATAAGAAAGGAATTCCCAGAAAGTGCCGTCGACAACGAAGTTTGCCGCATATCCGGTAGCTCCGGCTGCTTCAACAGGATACATGCCCATAGCGGCTGCAACAAGAGGCACATTGTCAACAATTGATGAAAGTATACCCAACAGGATGTTGATGATGTAGACATTGTGTACTTTTGCATCAAGCCATGATGCCGCTGATGCAAGAATACCAGTTGCTTGAAGCACTGCCACAGCCATCAGAATTCCAAGGAAGAATAGGATGGATGACATATCGATACGTGAAATAATACTTGGCAGACGATGTTCTTCATCTTTTGTAAGTCCTTTGCGGTTATAAAATATTTCAGTAAATACCCACAAAGCACCAAGAACGAGCAAAATGCCGACAAACGGAGGTAGATGTGTGATTGATTTGAATACAGGAACAAAAAGCAGACCTCCTACTCCAAGATAAAATATCAATTTGCGTTCGTTAGGAGTGACATTTCCGTTATTTGGAATGGCTGAAGTTATGTTATCGTCCATTGTGCCTTTAAGTTTTGCTGAAACTATAAATAATGGGACAAGGACAGCAACTATACTTGGCAGCAACACGAAACTGATAAGGACTCCGCTGGTGACATTGCCTTTAACCCACAGCATGATAGTGGTGACATCGCCGATAGGTGACCAGGCGCCACCCGTATTGGCGGCGATTACTACCATTCCGGCATATAACCAACGTTCTTTTTGATCGCTGATGAGCTTGCGGAGAAGCATGACCATGACAATTGTGGTAGTCAGGTTGTCAAGAACTGCAGAAAGCAGGAATGTGACAAAGCAGATAATCCAAAGCAAACGACGTTTTTTACGAGTAGTGATCTTATTGGTTATGACAGAGAAACCTCCGTGTACGTCTACAAGTTCAACGATTGTCATTGCTCCTATAAGGAAGAACAATGTCTGGGTTATATCGCCGAGATGTTCGATGATTTCAATATTCAGTACATACTGAAGACACTGATGAGCCAATGATTCTCCTCCTAATTTGGCCGATTCAATGTATTCATTTAATTCATCTCCACTGACAATCGGAACTATTTTGTCAGCATTCAGGGCATATACGACCCACATCAGCATTCCGAGCAACAACGCGGATGCTGTTTTGTCGACTTTGATCGGATGTTCAAGTGCTATAGCCATATAGCCGATCACGAACAAAATCACTAATGTAATTAACATAAGCTGTTATGGTTTTAG
>CAZYXN010000029.1:0-25156 GCA_964651105.1 uncultured Muribaculum sp.
CACCCGGCTCATCCGTGGACGCGGATGCAGGGTCACGATCGGCTCGAGCGAACGGCGTAACACCGTGCGAGGATTTGATTTCTCGATGGCTCATCTCAGCGAGGTGGCCTTCTGGGCCGACACTCCCCGTAAATCGCCGCAGGAGTTCGTAAGCGCCATACTCGGTTGCATTCTTAACGAGCCGGAAACCCTGATAGTGCTTGAAAGCACCGCCAATGGCACCGGCAATTATTTTCATCGTGAATGGTTGCGTTCCTGCCGTGGCGAGAGTGACAAGGAGCCTGTGTTTGTGCCTTGGTACGAAATTGAGCTGTATCGTGCCGAAGTCTCCGACTACAAAGCGTTGTGGGAGTCGCTTGATGAATACGAACGCCGCCTGTGGGACATCCACGGCTGCACTTTGGAACAGATTCAGTGGTACCGCTCCATGCTCGTCGCCCATGGCAGCAAAGAGAAAATGGCGGCGGAATATCCTACCGACGATATCGAAGCGTTTGTCAATACCGGCCGGGGCGTGTTCTCCCTCGATCGTATCGGCGAGCTGCGTGCGGGATGTGTCGAACCGCTCATGAAAGGGGAGCTTTTCGCCTCTGCCGTTCGCGGATGGGGTGCGATGGAAGGCATATATTTCATGTCCGATTCTAACGGACGCTTCAAGGTGTGGCGACAGCCTGAGGAGGGGTGTGCCGGCGACCGTTACGTGGTGGCTGTCGACATCGGCGGGCGTTCCGAAAAGAGCGACTTCTCGGTGATTGCCGTGATTGACCGCATGGGCCCGTCGCAGTTGCCCGAGGTGGTGGCGCAGTGGCGCGGACACATCGACCATGACCTGCTCGCATGGAAAGCGGCCATGATTGCCGCCTGGTACGGCATGGCGCTTCTCGTGATTGAGAGCAACACTCTCGAAAGCGGTGACACCGAGGGCGACCATTCTGAATTCATACTCTCCGAGCTTAGTCAGATCTATCCCAATCTATATAGCCGCGTGATATATGACCGGCTTACATTGCGCAACGACACACGCCTCGGTTTCCACACCAATTCCTCGACCAAGCCTATGGTAATTGACAAGCTTGTGCAGTTGGTCAACACGCGCGGATACATCGAACGCGATGCTGCGGCATGTGATGAACTTGCCGTCTACGAAGTGCATGCCAACGGCGGCTATGGAGCCAAGAGGGGATACCACGACGACATCCTCATGACCCGCGCTATCGGGCTGCATGTGGTGAGCGCGGAGCAATATTTGCCTTCGGGAAGCGGTGAGCGGCTTCCTGTGCCGCTCAGGTGGCTATGATTTGCCGGTTCACGTTCCCTATTATCAATTTTATTTGTATATTTGTGATATGATAAAGAATTTGCTTTTTGATCTGGGCGGTGTCATCATGAACATCCGCCGTCAGAATTGTGAAGAGGCGTTCCGGAAACTCGGAATGGCCGATATAGGTGATTTTTTGGGCGATTACGGACAGACAGGCCCGTTTGCCGCTCTGGAGGAGGGCGCTATCGGCGAAGCCGATTTCCGCGATGAGGTGCGCCGTCACATCCCTCACCCTGTCACCGACAAGGAGATTGACGATGCCTTCAACAAGTTTCTTGTAGGCATTCCGTTGAAGAGGCTCGAGAAACTGCGTGAGCTGCGCGGACGTTACGGAATATATTTGCTCTCCAACACCAATCCGATCATGTGGAAAAGTTTCATCGCCGAGTCGTTCCGGCAGGAAGGGATGGAGATAGACGACTACTTCGACGGTATCGTGACATCCTTTGAGGCCAAATGCTACAAGCCTGAGCCGGAGATATTCGACTATGTTGTGAAGCATCTCGGCATAGCTCCTGAAGAAACTCTGTTTTTCGATGACTCGCAGGCCAATGTCGACGCGGCTGTAAAACTGGGATTCAACGCTCGTCTTGTGCCGCCGGATAAAGAATTTTATGAACTGATATAACCATGAAAGTTGTAAATTTTGACGAGTTTCCATCTGTGTTGAGCCAATACATGATGGAAATAAGGAATGTGAATATCCAGAACGACCGGTTGCGTTTCCGCCGTAATCTGGAACGTATAGGCGAACTGATGGCCTATGAGATAAGCCACACTTTCAAGTACAAAAAGGAGAAAATCACTACTCCGCTTGCCGACATGAAGTGTGACGTGATTGCCGACAAGGTGGTGCTTGGCACGATATTCCGCGCCGGAGTGCCTTTCCATCAGGGATTTCTCAATATACTCGACAACAGCGAGAATGCATTTGTCTCGGCTTATCGAAAATATAAAGAAAAAGAAAGTTTTGACGTGTTCATCGAATATATCGCCTCTCCTGATCTTGACGGCAAGACGCTGATTCTTGTGGATCCTATGCTGGCAACAGGAGCGTCGATGGAACTGAGCTATCGGGCGTTGCTCACGAAAGGCGTTCCCGACAGAATACATATCGCGTCAGTGATTGCCTCACAGGCTGCCGTCGATTATGTGAAAGCCCATTTCCCCGCCGACAAGACCACTCTGTGGACAGGAGCCATTGACCCTGAAATAAATGCCCACAGCTATATCGTGCCCGGTCTCGGCGATGCCGGAGATCTCGCTTACGGTGAAAAGATTTGACGGAAGCGCCGCTTCCGTTATTCTCCGGTCACGGCCGCCATCTGTTTGGCGGCGAGAATCAGGTCGTCATAAATTGCTTTGACAGCAGGCGCGTTGGCCTCGATGTCGGAATTTTTGAATTCGACGATTGCCGAAAACAGAAATGAACGGTTGTCTGACGACAGCATGTGGATGGGCGTTACGCTTGCCGAAGGGGTGAGCATGATTGTCGTGCTGACCCCGGCGGGCGATGTAAGTTCGGTCACTTCGGTCTGATTACCCGAAATGTCAAGAGAGAAGCGTTCGTTGCGGTTGGCTATGGCTTTTTTCAGCTTTTCACCTGAGAGCCTCTGCAACGTGCCGTGCACGGTGGCTCCGTAACGGAAATAGTCGATGTTTATCCAGCATGCGCCATCTTTTTTCCGGTCTATGCGCGCGGATGTCGATGTATTGATTGTCAGCGTTATCGGGAAATCAGGAATCGCTACATAGGAGGAGTCATACAGACTCACGCGCGGATATGCTTTCCGGCGGGGTATTGCAGTGGAGTCGCTTTGTGATTGAGAGCATGACGCAATCCATTCCGACACGACGCACAGCAACGCTATAATGAGGAGTGTGACACGTTTCATTGCTCTACGTCTTCAGGCATTACTTTTACTCGGACATCGGCGATGCGGTGCCGTTCAATCGACAGGACGAGAAAACGGCATCTGCGATACACGATCGACTCTTTGGCTTTTGGGAAATCGCCTTTTATGGCGAGCAGCATTCCCGCAAGAGTGTCGCACTCTTCCGACACATCGGAATAGTCCTCTTCGTTAAGATCGGTGATACGGAAAAAGTCGGTAAGCAGTGTTTTTCCGTCAAAGATGTAAGTGTCGTCGGGAAGACGTTTATAGGTCACTTCCTCTTCGTCATATTCGTCGTTTATGTCGCCCACTATTTCTTCAAGCACGTCTTCGAGAGTGACGAGACCCTGTGTGCCTCCGAATTCATCGATAACGATTGCCATGTGGATATGGCGCCGGCGGAAATCCTCAAGGAGGTCGTCAATCATCCTTGACTCCGGCACGAAGTAAGGCTCGCGGATGAGTGTCGTCCAGTCAAATCCTGCGGTGTCCTGCCCGATATACGGGAGGAGGTCGCGGCTATATAGCACCCCTTTGATATTGTCGTCGGTGCCTTCATAGACAGGCAGACGAGAGAATCCGCTTTCGATTACGACTTTCATCACGTCGTCAAACGAAGATGAAATTTCGATGTCGGTCATGTCAATGCGCGGTGTCATGACCTCTGACGCAGTAGTGTCGCCGAACTCAAGGATGCCTTCAAGCATCTCTTTGTCATCGTCCGCCTTCACATCGGTTATCTCAAGGGCTTGCGACAGGTCGTCGACCGATATGTTCTCAGCTTTTTTTGTGACTACACGGTTTACAATTGTGGTGCTCTTGACAAGCATCGACGAAATGGGGAAAAACAGTTTTATAGCTGAACTTATGCCCGGCGCCGCCATCTTTGCCCATTTCACGGTGTAATTGTTAGCGTACAACTTGGGAAGTATCTCTCCGAAAAGAAGAATCAGGAACGTGAGCAGCACGCTCTGGAAAATGAAGTCCACGACTCCGCTATGAAATGTGAAAATCTGGCTGAACGCGAAGTTGCAGAGGATTACGATTGTGACGTTGACGAGATTGTTGGCAATCAGTATTGTCGCCAATAGCCGTTCCGGAGTTTCCAGAAATCTGTCGATTATGGCTCCGGAGGAACTCTCGGAAAGTTCTTCACGCTGGTCAGGTGTCAGTGAGAAATAGCATATTTCGCTTCCTGACACAAATCCGGAAATCAATAATGCTAAAGCGGCTGTGATGAGTGCAATAATACTGCCTGCGGTGGGCGGATTTGCGGTAACGAATTGATTTGCAGGCAGCATAATCCCCAGTATGGGATGTGTGGCTGGTAAGGGGTCTATGTCCAAGTCCGGTAAAATTAGTTTAACAATATATCGTCGCAGACGATGGCTTGGTTAATTAAGCCGTTGCAAAATTAACTCATTTGTAGCAAACAACCAAATAATTAACGCAAGTTGAGCGGAATGTGTATATTTACAGGTCAGGCTGCGGATAGATGTCCGCAGCCTGATTTACCGATGCATCGTCAGCGTTTCTTTATTCAGTTGGCGGAGCCGTTATCGTTACGGGTTTCATACTCTTTGCGCGCGGCTTCGAGAAGCTCCTGTGATTTCGGGTCTTTCTCCCAATGTAACGGCACGAAATCGCTCGTGGGATTAACCCATGAAGGCTTACGGAAAGCGAGGATAATGAAAGGAAGTATCACGAATAATCCGACTCCACCAAATAGTACGCTATACCATACTGTAGTCGAGCCCATCGCAATCTGGCTCGGAGGAAAGAAACTTAAAACGAATGCAAGCAGCGAGCCTGCGAATCCAACACCGGCTATTGTCCAGATAAGGGCGTTCCCGTGTTTTCCAATACGGGAACGGGCGGTCGGCTGTCTTCATTGAATAACGCAGATATATTGCCGCCGCAAACATCATCAGATATGCGATAAGATACAGCAAGACTGTAAGCTGGGAAAGAATCTGATAGAAACTTTGCACGGAAGGCATCACAACGAAAAGCGAAGCAAGAAGAGTTACGGCCACGCCTTGGATGAGCAGAATGTTTTTTTGAATCCCCGCTTTGTTGGTCTTTTGGAAAAATCGAGGCATGTATCCGGCCTGTCCTACGGCAAAAACTCTCTTGGACGGCCCTGCAACCCAGGTAAGTACTCCGGCAAGCACTCCAAAGGCCAACGCTATTGCGATGACGGGGGTGAGCCAATTAAGATGGAAGGCTTTCATATAGTTGTCGAAGCCGACCAGCAGGCTCTGCACCAGATTTATGTCTTTCGCAGGAATTATAATTCCTAACGCGTAAGTTCCGAGAACAAAAATCAGGACTGTCACGATTGCGCCGCCAAACACAGCTTTAGGATAGTTTACTGACGGGTTTCGGATGTCTCTGACATGTACGCCCGACATTTCCATGCCGGCGTAGAATAAAAATATTGAAGCAGCAAGCACGATATTGTCAAAATTGCTCAAGTCAGGTAAAAAATTGCCATGGAAGTTCATATGGGATTCCCCTCCTGTGGCAAGATATACGATTCCGCACACGACGAGCAATCCGGCCGGAATAATTGTTCCTACCATTCCTCCTATTTTAGAAACTTTGCCGACCCATCCGAGTCCCTTCAGAGATATCAATGTCGCCAACCAGTATATTGCCAGTACGACAGCGATAGTGTAAAATTTATTTGCCGCCAAATGCGAGTCAGCGACATGATCCATTCCTATGAATGCAAGAGACACGGCTCCAAAAGTAAGCACAGTTGGGAACCATATAGTGCTTTCCACCCATTGTAGCCAAATGCCGAGAAATCCGAGTTTGCTTCCAAACGCTTCTCCGATCCATAGGAACATACCTCCCTGTTGATAGGGGAACATTGCCGCCAACTCTGCGGCGACCAATGATACGGGAATAAGGAAAACCAAAGCTGCAAACAAATAATAGAAAGCCGAACTCATTCCATACTCGGCTTCTGCCGGCAATCCTCGCAATGAGACCACGGCGACGATGTTCATTATAATAAGTGTGCCTACTCCAAGTTTTGCCGCAGTTTTTACGGTAGACGCTTTTGAGGCTGAGGGTGTTGTAGCCATGACTTTATAAATTAAATTGTTATATTAAATAGTTTACAATCATTATTTTATGATTGATAGGCAGTCGCCGTTCATAATTCCGGGCCGGAGAGCGTGCGAACTGATATGTCCATGGGGATTAAGTTTAGTTGTCAATAAAATTATATGTTGAAAACCGGACGGCGTCATCAAGGCTGTTCGCATGAGTCGTAACGCCGTCCGGATCGGTATGGTTTAATCAAACATATAGGATTCAGTGCTGCTTATTTCCCCGTGTGATTGAATGTTTTGGCATTTAAAGGAATGTTCTTTTCCATGGAGATGCGGGTGGGAGTAGGGTATTCTAACGCATTCAGTTCTGCGACGGCGAAACGGATGTCGTTTAGCAGCTGGTCGGCCATGTCCCGGCTGAAACCTTGCTTGCACAGCACTCTCATCACGACAATCTGTTCGATGTTGGCCGGCATTGTATAAGCCGGTACCATCCATCCCTTTTGGGCGAGTTTGTCCTGAAGGTCGAACAATGTCCATTTTGCTGTCTTCTGCACGTCGGGTTTCATCAGCCAAACGAAAATCGGGTTTGGCACCTCTTCTGAATAAGGCTGGAATTCGGGCATCTCTCCTATTTGCTGATGCAGGTATTTTGCGACACTTATCGAGTTGAACTGAACATCTTTATATCCGGAAAATCCGAGCCTTATAAACTGATAATATTGTCCTAAAATCTGTGCGGCAGGACGAGAGAAGTTAAGTCCGACCTGACTTATCTCTGCTCCAAGATAGTTGACAGAGAATGACATGGCTGATGGAAGATATTTTTTGTCTTTCCATACGACCCAGCCCAAGCCCGGATATACAAGGCCGAATTTATGTCCCGATGTGCTGATTGACAACACCCATTTAAGACGGAAGTCCCATTTCCTGTCAGGGTCAAGGAACGGAAGAATGAAACCGCCGCTTGTCGCGTCGACATGTATAGGAATGTCGTAGCCTGTCTTGGTGTTGTATTCGTCAAGGGCTGCATCGAGGGCTTCGACATCGTCGTTAAGACCTGTCCATGTGACTCCTTGTATCGGCACGATGCAAATTGTGTTTTCATCACACATTTTAAGCACGGCCTGGGGGTCAAGTGTCGTTTTTTCAAGCGACAACGGGACGGTTCTCATTTCAATCTGCCATAGCTGGGCGAATTTTTCCCAGACAAATCTGGTAACCGGTGGAAATTACAAAATTAGGTTTGTCAAATGGCTTCCCTTCTTTTTGGCGGCGTTCACGCCATCGTATCCAGGCTGCGATTCCGCCGAGCATACAGGCTTCGGAAGAGCCGATGGCCAGGGCTCCGGTCTTCCATTTGTTGGTTTCCGGCGAGTTCCACAGGTTTGCCATTATGTTTATGCATTTTCCATTCATTACGGCAATACGGGGATACTCGGTCTCGTCAATATAATTGATGTTTATGGCTTCATTCATAAGCCTGGTTGCGTACTCGTCCATATATGTGGTTACAAATGTAGCCAGATTAAGACGCGGTTGAGTCTGGGCGAATGTTTCGTCTTTAACCATTTGGTAGGCAATCTCCGGGGTTGTCGAGCCTTGCGGGATTTTGTCTACGGGAGCGGGTTGTAGCATGGCGTTTGAGCCGAATACATTGGTTTTGGCATCTCCGCTTCGGAAATTTGTGTCATTGTTAGTGTCAAGCATGTTAAAAAAATTTAGTTACCTATGAGCCTGATAAGAAGGGAGTCTCTCGTCCTTCCATTCTAATCTAAAATATTGTGATATCGTGTAAGGGTTTTCATTGTGAATACTTTAAATACATTTAACCAAATGTGTTAAGCTATATGAATCGGCGGTCGCTTATGTGTCGTATATGCATGATTCCTTTTCTGGACGCAATAATGTGATAATGGTTGTGAGAAAAATTTTTTTTAAGTATCTTTGTGGAGTATAGAAATAACTTAAACAATACCTAATGAATAAAACTTTGTCATCACTTGCGCTTGCGGCGGCATCGCTGCTGTCGGTATGTGCCGCTGTCCCGGCGCATGGCGCTCAGAAAACCTACACGAATCCGATATTGAATCTCGATTACAGCGATCCCGATGTGGTTGCGGTAGGCGATGATTTCTATATGACAGCGTCGAGTTTTGTCAACGCTCCGGCTCTCCCTATTCTTCATTCCAAAGATTTGGTCAATTGGAAAATCGTCAATTACGCTCTTCCCGCAGTAGAGCCGCTTGACCATTATTCCGTTCCCCAGCACGGCTGCGGCGTGTGGGCTCCGTCAATACGCCATCATAACGGAGAGTTTTATATTTATTGGGGCGACCCCGATTATGGGGTGTTTATGGTGAAGACCAAAGATCCGCTCGGCGAATGGGAAAAACCTGTGCTGGTGTATCCGGCCAAGGGCATCATCGACACCACTCCGCTGTGGGACGAGGACGGCAAGGCTTATCTTGTGAACGGATGGGCGGCAAGCCGCTCGGGGTTGAACGCGATTCTGACAGTGAGCGAAATGGCTCCCGATGGAAAATCGCTTCTTGAAGACCCCGTGCTTGTCTATGACGGAACTTATCACGGAGATTTCACTATCGAAGGTCCGAAGTTCTATAAACGCAACGGATATTATTATATTCTTGCTCCGGCAGGCGGCGTGCCGACCGGATGGCAGGTGGCTTTACGCTCCAAATCGCCTTACGGGCCTTACGAGAACAAAATAGTCATGGCTCAGGGTGATGCCGACATCAACGGCCCTCATCAGGGCGGATGGGTTGAAACTCCCGACGGCGAGTCATGGTTTATCAATTTCCAGGATCGCGAATATATGGGCCGTGTCGTTCATCTGAATCCGATGAAGTGGGTCAATGACTGGCCTGTAATCGGCGTTGACAAGGATGGCGACGGATGCGGAGAGCCTGTACGCACTTACCGTATGCCGGTCGAAGGCCAGCCTAAATATGAAATGCAGGTGGACGATGATTTCAACACACGCGAACTCGGGCTTCAGTGGCAGTGGAACTGCAACTATGACATGACTTTCGGATTGCCTTCCGATTTGGGTTATTACCGTATATACGGACATAAGCTGACAGGAGAGGAGGCAAATCTCTGGAAGGTGCCCAATATGCTGACCCAAAAATTCATGGCTGATGATTTCACCGCGACCGCAAAGGTGAAGATTGTGGCAAATGCTGACGGACAGGAATCGGGCCTTATCATCATGGGACGCGATTACGGAGCGATCACTCTTCAGCGCGAAGGCGACAACTTTATCCTGAAACAGCTTGAATGCAAGAATGCCGACAAAGGCAAGCCTCAGACCGTAGAGACTCTTGCCACTCTCAAGCCGACAAATGCTTACAAATCGGGAGGCCGTTTCGTTGAGGAGATGGACATATGGCTGCGTGTCCATGTGGCTCCCGGCGGAGAATGCAAATTCTTTTATTCGCTCGACGGGAAGAAATTCATCCCGTGCGGCAAGCCGTTCAAGGCTCGCGAAGGCACATGGATTGGCGCCCGCGTAGGATTTATTTCAGTTCAGCCGGCAGGCAAGGAACGCGGCTGGATGGATTTGGATGAATTCAAGGTGACGAAGAAAAAATAAATGAACTGAATAATAAGAAATGCGAACCACGTGAGGCCGGGGCGAATTGACAGATTCATCGGTTTCTGCGTGGTTCGTGCGTTTTATAATCAAGAATTAGTGTTAAGGGTTTGTTATGGAAAGAACTAAACTTGATGAGATAATAGCTCTCATTAAGAGGGAAGTGGTCCCGGCGATAGGATGCACCGAGCCGGTGGCTGTCGCATTGTGTGTGGCGAAAGCTACGGAACTGCTTGGCTGCATTCCGGAAAGGATTGAGGTCAGGCTGAGCAGCAATATACTTAAAAACGCTATGGGTGTCGGCATACCCGGCACGGGTATGATAGGATTGCCTATCGCTATCGCTTTAGGCGCGCTTATAGGCAAATCGGAATATGGGCTTGAGGTGCTGAAAGATGTCTGTCCTGAAGCCGTGGCCAAAGGAAAGGCTTATATAGACGAAGGACATATTTCTATCGGCCTAGACAAGGATGCCCCTTCCAATCTTCATATAGATGTAAGCGTTTGCTCGGGAGAGGATAATGCGAGAGCCGTAATCTCGCGGGCTCATACTCATTTCGTCTATCTTGACAAGGGAGGTGAGGTGTTGCTTGAGGAGAAATGCGGAGCTGAACATAGTGAATCATCCGAGGATGTGGCTCTCAATCTGGCTACCGTCTATGAATTTGCCGTTACCGCTCCGCTCGACGACATATCCTTTATACTTGAGGCTAAAGAACTCAATATGGCTGCAGCGTTGACCGCCCTGAAGAGCGATTACGGGCATTCGCTTGGTTCAACCATAAGAAACTGCGGTATGAAGTATTTCGGTGACACTCCTGTGGAACACATGATATCGTATACCTCGGCCGCTTGCGATGCGAGAATGGGCGGCGCTCCGATTCCGGTGATGTCCAATTCGGGAAGCGGCAATCAAGGTATTACGGCTACAATGCCGGTGGTGAGTTTCGCTCAGGACATCAATGCGACGGAGGAACAGACGATACGCGCTCTTACATTAAGCCATCTGACAAGCATCTATATCAAACAGAGTCTCGGCCGTCTGTCGGCATTGTGCGGGTGTGTTGTCGCTTCGACAGGAGCTTCAGCCGCGCTGGTTTATCTTATGGGCGGCGGATACAACGAGGTGTGCTCGGCAGTAAAGAATATGGTGGCCAATCTTACCGGAATGATTTGTGACGGAGCCAAACCGTCATGTTCGATGAAGATTTCGTCGGGCGTGTCTACCGCGATGATGTCGGCGATGCTCGCTATGAACGGTAAGTGTGTCACATCGGTCGAAGGGATTGTGAGTGACGATGTCGACGCTACGATTCATAATCTGACCTCGATAGGACGCGAGGCGATGACTGAGACCGATCATCTTGTGCTGAATATAATGACTTCAAAATAGGAGATCGAATAAACAGGATAAAACATGAGGCCTGAAGCAAACGCTTCAGGCCTCATGTTATTTTGTTGACGGCTGATATCAGTCGTTATAGAATTTCAGAGTGTTGTTCTTGATGTCGGTCTTCTCCATCATGATGTCGAAGAAGTTCTGGAGAACGGCCTGATTGCCGAACTGCTGGTTGTAGCGTGCGGCGTTTTCTGTGTATTCGTATGGGCGAGATTCATTGTCAACGTCATATACCACATATACATATACTCCGTTGTTGCCTTTTATCGGGCCGGTCACAACGCCTTTTGCCGTTGCCGGAACCTGACCGAGCAATTGTGATTCCATTGCTCCGATGCCCGGAATGAACATTTGTCCGAAAGTTACATCGGTTGAATCTACATTGCAGTTCATCAACTGCGCATAGCCGGCTATGTCATTGGCTTTTCCGGCGAACTGCTCGATAAGAGCGGCGCCTTTTTTGTCATTGCGAACCTTTGCGGTAATAGCCTCACGCACATCGGCATCGCTTGCGGGGATGTAACCCGGCTTGAGGATGTCTTCAAGAGCGACTACTACGAGCAGGTCGTTCTGATTGTCTTCAAGGATTGGAGATATCTGTCCTTCCTTTGCATCCATCGTCCATTTCACAGCGTTGCGTGTGTAGGGGAGATTGCCGAGGTTGGCGCTGTTGGCAGTTACCATAGCGGGCTGCAGGCTGTAGCCTGCGGTGAGGGCTTTGGAGAAAGTCAATGAGTCGACAGAGTTGATAGAGCCGATGAATGACGCGAGGTCTTCATTTAGTTTTGCTATAGTCGCGTCTGACGGATAAACCTGATATGAGATCGTAGCGTAATCATACAGAGTTACGGGGGCGCGTTTTGTATTTACGCGTATGATGCGGGCGTTGTTGGCCGCGCTGTCGGCGATGAAGTATCCCTGTCCCGCTTCAAGGATGCGGGTCTTGATTTCATTGTCGGGAGCTGAGGCGAGTTCCTGCCACATGTCGGCCTGGCCTCCCTGAACGCCATTCATGGAAAGAACGTCGTTGAACGGTTTTCCGGAATTGAGAGCTGTCATTACCGAGTCAAGACCGGCTGCATCCCCCTGATAGTCGAGCATGTCGATATTGATTGAGTCAACGGCTGTTTTTTTGCCGAGAAGTTTTGCGATTGTATATTCATCGTTGATGAAAGAGATCATCTTCACGCTTCCGGCAACACTGTCAGCGACGAATGAACGTATCTGCGGATTGGTGATTTTTGAAGCCGGTTGGGTCAGGCGGGTCACGCCGAAGTTGCTGTCGCCGTTGACGGCATCGAGATCGGGGGTGGCGGTAAGACGAGCCAGTGTAGTATCGACAAGGGTGCGGGCTGCGGTGATGTCTTCCTGAGAGGGGGCGACGTTGACCGAGATATATTTTACGCGACGCACTTCGTCTTTCAGCTTGTACATTTCCTTGTCTTTGTCATATTGAGCTTTGATTTCGCTCGCGCTTACGGGATATTCGTCATTAGGCATGTCGGCATAGCTCTTATGAGCGTAGGCGATGTGGCTTGTAGAGGCGTTGCCGTCGTAGTAAGCCTGCGCGTCGAGATTGTTTGCAACGAGAGCTCCCATCAGCAAAGACTGGAATTTCTGCTGCTTGAGCATCCGTTCCATCTGCTGCTCCTGATTCAGCCACAGAGCCTGAGCCTGCTGTACGTATTCAGCGGGAACATCTCCGAACTTGGAAGGGTTGTAAGCCAGGTCATATATGTCGCGCGGAGACTGGAAACCCATCTGCTGGGCAAATTGCAGCATTGCGAAATGCGGTCGGCTGCCAAGCATGGCTTCGGTAAGTTCGTTGTTGGTTACTTCGATGCCGAGAGCGTCCATCTCATCATTGAAAATCTGCTCCTGAATCATTCCGAAAAGAACGTTCTGCTGCAACTGGGCGGGGTCTATTTTCGCATTTTGCTGCTGATACTGCTGATTGGCATTCTCATAGCGATGTTGGAATTCCTGAATGTCAATTTTATGTTTGCCGACTTTGGCGATAGTTGTGCCGTCGCCGAAAAGGGTGCGGCCTGAAGTAAAGAAGTCACCGACGATAAATGCCAGCAGGGCAAGACCGACGACGATGAGTAGCAGAGTAGATCTCTTGCGGATTTTTTCAAGTGTTGCCATTTATTTGCTTTGTGTTTTAATTTTTGTTTTCTGGTAATTAATGACTTATAACGCTGTTAATAGGCACATTGCGGTAAAGTCGCACAAAGATACAAAATTATTTACAAATTTGCCATTGATAAAGGAGTATTTTAAAATGTTCTTAACTTTGTTTTTATTTCCAAACAGAGTCTCGGATGTAATATTGAAGATTTTCAGTAACTTTGTCAATAACTAATTGTTCATGTAATATGAAGTCGATAAAGGAACTTTTCCGGATCGGGACGGGCCCGTCAAGCAGCCACACTATGGGGCCGCGTCTTGCCTCAGAAATATTTCTGAAGCGTCATCCCGACGCTTCGAAGTTTGTAGTCACACTGTACGGAAGTCTTGCCGCTACGGGAAAAGGGCACCTTACCGACGTGGCCATTAATGAGGCGCTGCAGCCGCATGCTCCTGTTGAAATCAAATGGGAGCCTCATGTGTTCTTGCCGTTTCATCCCAACGGAATGAATTTTAAGGCATATGACGGCGACGGCAATGAGATTGACAGCTGGACTGTGTATAGCGTGGGCGGCGGGGCCTTGGCCGAGGACGGGGCGACAGCTCTTGACACTCCCGATCTTTACGGCATGAATCACATGAGCGATATTCTCGCGTGGTGTGAACGCACGGGTCGCAGTTATTGGGAATATGTGCTTCAATGCGAGGGACCCGAATTGTGGGATTTTCTTTCAGAAGTATGGAAAACGATGAAAGAGGCCGTAGAGCGCGGACTTGATGAGGAGGGTGTGTTGCCCGGACCGCTTAATCTGCGGCGCAAAGCCTCTAACTATTATATCAAGGCCAACGGATTCAGGGACAATCTGCGCTCGCGCGGGCTGGTGTTTGCGTATGCTCTTGCGGTCAGCGAGGTCAATGCGTCGGGAGGGCGTATAGTGACAGCTCCGACGTGCGGTTCATGCGGCGTTGTCCCCGCAGTTCTTTATCATCTTCAGAAGAGCCGCGATTTCAGCGATATGCGTGTGCTCCGCGCTCTTGCCACAGCCGGCCTTGTGGGTAATATCGTCAAGCATAACGCGTCGATATCGGGAGCGGAAGCCGGATGTCAGGCCGAGGTGGGTGTGGCATGTTCGATGGCTGCCGCCGCAGCGTCGCAGTTGTTTGGCGGAAGTCCCGCCCAAATCGAGTATGCGGCTGAAATGGGGCTGGAGCATCACCTTGGGATGACGTGTGACCCTGTGTGCGGAATGGTGCAGATTCCCTGCATAGAGCGTAATGCGTATGCGGCAGCCCGAGCTTTGGATTCCAATACGTATGCGGCGTTTACCGACGGTACTCACCGAGTGTCGTTTGACCGTGTTGTGGAAGTCATGAAACAGACGGGTCATGACTTGCCTTCACTTTATAAGGAGACCAGCGAAGGCGGTCTTGCCAAAGACTATCGCCAGATGGAATAATTGCGGTCAATGGCCGCAATTAAAAAACGCTCTGACCCTAAGATTGGAGCGTTTTTTGATTATTGGCGGTTTGCATTGGTGGTAAGTCAGTCTTGGGCGTAGGACAGGATTGTGGGACTCTGGATCTCTACGCCGTATTCTTGAGCGCGGGCGAGGATGGCTCGCGCAAGTTTCGGCTTCAAGTCTTCAGGGCAATATCTGAAATATGCTTCAGCGGCCCGTACGTGTGCGGCATCGGGCATTGGGTATTCGCGTCTTTCAGGAAGTCCGAACACGGAATCGGGAAGCTCTTTTTTCTCTTCGTAGCTAAGTCGGTCGTTCATGACAATTGAATTTTAGATGATTTCTTTATTTTTGAGTGAACAAGCGGAGGCGAGTTATAGTTTTGCATTTAACATATCTTCTAAAAAAAAGGATTGGTTGTCTCTTTCTCACATTTTAAATTATTATCTTTGCGTCATAACGTAAAACATAAAGATTATGGATCATATAAAGCAAGTTGCCAATCGTCTGCGTGGATTTCGCGACGCTCTTGAGATAACTGTCGGTGAAATGAGTGAAAAGTGTGGCGTGGACGCGGATACCTTTGCGAAGTATGAAGCCGGTGATGTAGATATCCCTGTGAGTTTTCTTTATAAAATAGCGTCGGAATATGGCATAGAGCTGACTGCGTTGTTGTTTGGCGAGGAGCCGAAGATGTCGACTTATTACGTCACTCGCTCGGGCAAGGGGGTAAAGGTCGAGCGGACGAAAGCTTACAGCTATCAGGACATAGCCGCCGGTTTCTGTAACCGCAACATGGCTCCGTTTATCGTTACCGTCGAGCCGTCGAAAATCGAGAATGGGATAGTGTTCAACACTCATGAGGGGCAGGAATTCAATTATATCCTTGAGGGGGAAATTGAAATATCGGTCAGCGGCAAAATGACTGTTTTGCACAAGGGTGACAGCATCATGTTTGACTCGCGGCTGCCACACGGATTCCGTGCCATAGGCGACAAAGCAGCCAGGTTTATAGCCATTATATGCTAATCGATAATTATCTACAGTCTATATTTTATATCGCATATGCTTGAAAGATTTCTTGATAAAACCGACTTTGAGTCCTACGAGGATTTCATGGAAAATTTTCACGTGAATGTTCCTGAAAATTTTAATTTCGGATATGATGTAGTCGATGCCTGGGCCGATGAGGCTCCAGACAAGCCGGCTCTTCTGTGGACTAATGACAAGGGCGAAAAGATTCAGTTCACGTTTGCCGACATTAAACGCGAGAGCGACAAGACGGCATCATTCCTGAGTTCGCTCGGCATAGGCATGGGCGACATGGTGATGCTGATTCTGAAAAGGCATTATCAATTCTGGTTTTCAATCGTCGCTCTTCACAAACTCGGGGCGACCGTGATACCGGCAACCCACCTGCTTACTGAAAAAGATATCATCTATCGGTGCAATATGGCCGGTATCAAGGCTATAATCGCGACAGGCGACGAGGTGGTGATAAACCATATAGAGAAAGCCAGGCCGTCGTGCCCTACATTGGAGTCGTTGATTTCCACCGGGCCGATAGTTCCGGAAGGGTGGTATGACTTCAATAAATCGATCGCGGAGGCTAAACCATGGCATCGCCCCGATCATGTGAACAGTAACGATGATGTCTCGTTGCTTTATTTTACTTCGGGGACTACGGGAGAGCCTAAAATGGTGGCTCATGATTTCACATATCCCCTGGGGCATATAATCACGGCGTCATACTGGCACAACCTGAATGAAAACAGCCTTCATCTTACGCTTGCCGACACCGGATGGGGGAAAGCCGTATGGGGCAAACTTTACGGCCAATGGATTGCCGGTGCGAATGTTTTTGTCTATGATTTTGAGAAGTTTGAGCCGGTCGACGTGCTCCACATGATTAACAACTACGGCATCACATCGTTTTGCGCTCCGCCTACGGTGTTCCGCTTCCTTATCCGCGAGGATTTGTCGAAGTTTGACCTGTCGACGCTCAAATACTGCACTATTGCCGGCGAGGCTCTTAATCCGAGCGTATATGAAGAGTGGTATAATCTTACCGGCATAAAGCTTATGGAGGGTTTCGGACAGACCGAGACAACTCTCACTATCGCCACTTATCCCTGGCTTGAACCAAAACCGGGTTCAATGGGCAAGCCGGGTCCTGAATATGACATCGACCTTATCGCTCCTGACGGACGGAAGGTGGAAGATGGCGAGCAGGGCGAAATCGTGGTGCGTCTTGACGGTAAAAAGCGGCCATTGGGGCTGTTTAAGGAATATCTGAATGATGAACGGCTTACGTATCAGGCGTGTCATGACGGGCTTTATCACACGGGCGACGTGGCATGGCGTGATGAGGACGGCTATTTCTGGTTTGTAGGGCGCACCGATGATGTTATCAAGTCGTCGGGCTATCGTATCGGGCCGTTTGAGGTGGAGAGCGCGCTGATGACACATCCGGCGGTGGTGGAATGCGCTATAACCGGAGTGCCTGACGAGATACGCGGCCAGGTGGTCAAGGCGACTATCGTTCTCGCGAAGGACTATCTGAAACGTGTGGAAGAGGATGCCGCCGGGCTTATCAAGGAGATTCAGAATCATGTCAAGCGTGTGACCGCGCCCTACAAGTATCCGCGTATTGTGGAGTTTGTCAGCGAACTTCCAAAAACTATCAGCGGCAAAATACGCCGTGTGGCCATACGTGACGGAAAGGAGAATAACGAAAAGGAATGAATATGGGCGGTAAACTGAGATATAACCGTGTGGCAATAAAAATAGGCTCCAATGTGCTGACACGTCCTGACGGCTCGCTTGATTTCACGCGTATGTCGGCGATTGTCGACCAAGTGGCCGATCTGCGCCGTCAGGGGGCCAAGGTCATAATGATATCCTCGGGAGCTGTAGCATCGGGACGCAGCGAACTGAAGCTCGGACAAAATCTTGATTCGGTGTCGGCCAGGCAGCTCTATTCGGCCGTCGGCCAGGCTAAATTGATAAACCGATATTTCGAGCTGTTCAGAGAACACGGAATGGCTTGCGGACAGATTCTGACGACTAAGGAGAACTTTTCGACTCGCCGTCATTATCTCAATCAGCGCCATTGCATGGAGGTGATGCTTGAGAACGATGTTATTCCGATCGTTAACGAGAATGACACCGTGTCGGTTACGGAACTGATGTTTACCGACAATGACGAACTGTCAGGACTTATCGCGTCGATGATGGACATGCAGGCTCTTGTCATACTGAGCAATATCGACGGGGTATATACGGGAGACCCGAAATTGCCCGGCTCGCAGCTTATCAGTGATATCCGCCGACCGTCGGATGCTGAACGATATATCTCGGAATCGCGTTCTTCTTTAGGACGCGGCGGCATGACAACCAAATACCGCATTGCGACCAAAGTGGCCGAAGAGGGAATAGCCGTAATGATAGCCAACGGAAAGAGGGACAACGTGCTGCTTGATCTGCTTATTGACGGCAGGGATAAAGCGCCGCATACGTTGTTCCATCCTGCAGAGATCGCTGCGTCGGGGCTTAAAAAATGGATAGCCCATAGTGAAGACTTTGCCAAGGGCACTGTGGTAATCAATGACGGAGCCGTGTCGGCCTTACGCTCGCCGGCAAGGGCAAGTCTGCTTCCGGTCGGGATTGTGGCTATCGAGGGCTCCTTTGACGAGGGCGACATTGTCAAGGTGTGTGACCAGCAAGGGCGCGCGGTAGCGTGGGGCCGTGCCGGCTATAATTCTGCGACAGCGGCCAGGACTATCGGCCAACGTGACGCCAAACCATTGATACATACTGATTATCTTTATATTGACTAAACTTTTATTTGAATGATGAAACGATTTGCTATTCTATTTGTCTTATCGCTGTTGGTGGCAGGCGCGGCAGGCGCCGCAGAAAAGCTCACAGGAGCCAATAATATAAAATTCGGCTGGAAGTTTGACCGTTGTGTCGAAGCTATCGGCGATGTTCCGCGAAAAAGAACAGTCGAAGACGGAATAGAGAAAAAGTTCTCCTATGCTCCTGCAAAATGGGGGCGTATCGAGTGGGACAGCTCAGTGCTGAATTTCAATAATAACAAACTGTATCAGATAGGATTTTATAAAAAGACCGCAAATGACGACATGACCCCGTTTGAGCAGGCGAAGGTCATTCTGTCGGCAGCTTATGGAAAGGCTGTGGCTTTGAAGACAAAAGACTGCTTCATGTGGCGCGCGAGCAACGGCAATATCGCTATTCTCCAATATGCCGCCGAAAGCGATGCAGGCAAGGTGACAGGATATGCCACATATCTCTATTTTATCGATAACAAGCAGGTAGAGAAGAAAGCGAAAGCGGTGGAGAAAGAGATGCAGGATATAATCAACGGAAGATAAGGAATGCAATCACTTAATCCTACATTTCAGGCTGCACGCAACGCGTCGCGAAAACTTGCTCTTCGCGATGACAAGGAGATAGGAGCGATTATAAACGCAATCGCCGACGAGACTCTTAAAAATATAGACGCGATTCTGGAGGCTAACCGCTCGGACATGGATCGCATGGATTCGGGAAATCCCAAACGAGACCGGCTGTTGCTTACGGAAGAACGGTTACGCGACATTGTGGCCGACATGAGGTCGGTGGCTTCGCTTCCCTCTCCGCTTGGAGTCACTCTGATGTCGACCGTGCGGCCTAACGGACTGCGGATTGACAAGGTGACGGTGCCTTTCGGGGTAATCGGCGTGGTGTATGAAGCCCGTCCGAATGTCACGTTTGACGTGTTCTCATTGTGTATGAAGGCCGGAAGCGCATGCGTGCTCAAAGGGGGTTCCGACGCATATGACACCAACCGTTATGTTGTGTCGATGATGCACAGAGTGTTATCGGAAAACGGTTGGGACAGCGATTGCGTGAATCTTCTTTCGGGAGGGCATGAGGCGACGACTTGTCTGCTCAATGCCGTGGATTTTGTAGACCTGATTATTCCCCGAGGTTCCAAGAGCCTGATACAGTATGTGAGGAACAACGCGAAAGTGCCGGTTATCGAGACCGGTGCCGGAGTGTGTCACACTTATGTCCATGAATCGGGAGAGACTGAGATGGCTCGTGATATAGTGTTCAATGCCAAGACAAGAAGAGTGAGCGTGTGCAACGCTCTTGACTGTCTTGTAATCGACAGGTCGCGCCTTGACTCTCTTGCCGAGATATGCCGGCCTCTTGCCGAGAAGCATGTCATGATTTTCGCTGATGAGGATTCCTACAAAGCCTTGAAAGGGGAGTACCCCTATTTATATGAGGCTGAGCCTGACGATTTCGGCCGGGAATGGCTGGATTATAAAATGTCGGTCGCGACGGTAGGGGGACTTCGCGAGGCAATCGAATTTGTGAGCAATCACACGTCACATCATAGTGAAGCTATAATTGCCGATGACAAGCATGCTCAGGAAACGTTTATGAAGGAGATTGACGCGGCATGTGTTTATGTGAACGCGTCGACGGCCTTTACCGACGGCGGACAATTCGGATTTGGCGCAGAGATAGGTATTTCTACGCAAAAACTGCATGCCCGAGGGCCAATGGCTCTTCCTGAAATCACGACCTACAAATATATAGTCAGAGGAAACGGCCAGGTCAGATAATGACCGGCCTGCTTTCCGGAAGATGTCCGGAAAGTATTTTCCAATTGGACGGATAGAGATTGTTGGCCCGGTTTCCGAGATTTTTCACAAATCCAAGTGGATATCCGTTATATGAAAGCAATATGAATCCTCGGGGAGTATCTTCGAGGATTATTGTTTCACGTCTCAGATAAGCTATTGAGGTGAGGTAATCAATCTCTTTTGTAATAAACGCCTCTTTGTTGATGAGGGTTGATAATGCAAGCGACTGGGAGGGGATAAAATCTTTGCCTTTGACGGTTGCGATCTCGATTCCTTTGTAAATCACGTCGCATGATGATGAGACGGCATCGGCATCGGCTGAAGGAACCATCGCGATAACCTTGTCATCTTCCATCATGAACATGAAACGTTCGGGATTTGTAATCCAGTTTTTAATCTCTGCCGGAATTTTCGGCTGATTTTTTGCCGTTTTTTTCTTTCCTCCGGTTTTTGCGCGTGGAGTCCCGCTTTCTTTTCGGAATATTGCGACTGTCAGACCTTCGCCGTTTATTATTCCGGGAATGAAATGATAGCAGTTGTCGCGTTTTACAATCTTCCATTCCTCGGGGAAATCTGGTTCGACAGGATTTGCGTCAAACCGATCGACAATGTATGACGCGATTTCTTCATTTTCCTTGCGATTGAACGTGCAGGTGGAATATATGAGATATCCTCCAGGACGGAGAGCGTTCCAAAGATTCCCGATAATCTCGCGTTGTCTTTCGGCACATTCCTCTACAAGTCCAGGAGTCCATTGGGCTACCGCTTCCGGGTCTTTTCTGAACATTCCTTCCCCGGAACAGGGGACATCAGCCGCTATTATGTCAAATATTTCACCTGTCTTGGAAAGACGCGCGGTATCGCCACGGGTGACCATGCAGTTATGGTAACCCCACTTGGCGATATTCTCTGCAAGAATCCCGGCACGCTGATACACATATTCGTTTGCTACCACAAGGGAGCCTTCGGGAAGCGCGTCAATAGCGGCCGTTGTTTTTCCTCCCGGGGCAGCGCATGCGTCGAGATAGTTTATCGGCACTTCACCTGCAAGGTTCCTGACGATATGGGAATAAATCATCGACGATGCGTCCTGGACATAATACAGACCCTGATGCATGGCCGGATCAAACGTGAATTGCGGCCGCTCGTCAAGATATATGCCGTTGTCACACCACGGCACTTTGTTGGCTTCAGCGGCAGGGGCCACTCTTTTTATGGCATTGAGCCGCACGCTTACAGAAGGGGGAGCCGAAAGTCCCTCTTCCAATCCGTCAAATTCACAAACAAATCCCTTGGGAAGCTGCATCGGTCAGTTTAGAATATGCGTGTCCGGAACCAGGCTTCAAGCTCGCCGGTCCACTGGCGTTTGTAAATAAAATTGTCCCGGAATCCCCATCCGTGTCCTCCGGTAGGATATACGTGCAGTGAGAATGGCACTCCGCAACGAGACAGAGCCTCGGCATATCGCAGACTGTTGGCTACCGGCACGGCGCGGTCGTCGGCTGACACCATTATGAATGCTTGGGGAGTGCGTTCGGTCACACGATTTTCAAGGCTGTAGAGCTCTGCCAGTTCCTGTGAGGCTTCTTTGCCGATGAGGTTATTCCGCGAACCTTGATGGGTCACGCCCTCTTGCATTGTTATCACGGGATAGAAGAGTATCTGGAAGTCAGGACGGGAAGAATCGTCGGGAAACATTGTCGCTGCCGAGGCTGCGAGATGTCCGCCTGCCGAGGCTCCCATTATACCGATTTTAGACGGGTCTACTCCAAGCTCTTCAGCATGGCTGCGGATGTACTTTATCGCCTGGGCGGCATCAGAGCGGGGCACATTGCTGTGGGCGTTGGGCATTCGGTATTGCAATACGGCATATGTGATTCCCAATGTGTTCATCCATGAAGCCATGTCTTTGCCTTCATGGGCAAGAGCGAGATGGGCATATCCTCCTCCGGGACATGCGATGACAGCAGTGCCGTTGGGATTGGCAGGTTTGTATAATGTGAGCGTTGCTTCGGTAGTTGCAGAGGCCCTGGTGTCGGAAACGACCATTTTTGCAGGGTCGAGACCGTTGGATTCGGGGGCGCCGTCAGGCCATAACTGTATTACTTCGGGTTTATTCTGAGCTGATGCTATAGTTGCCATCAATGCCATTAACGTGAACAATAATTTTTTCATTATATAGATTTATTATGGTTGCAAGATGAACTGAATCAATTGTTCTGCTGTCGGGTCTTTCAACAGCACAGTGTTGTCAGGGTCGATATAGTAGAGTGTCGGCATCCGTCGCAGTACGTATAGTTCCTGCGTTTCAATGGCGTTGTCGGGGGAGTAGCCGCTTCGCCATGCGGGCGGCAACGAATTTTTGCTTCTGTCCCATATTTCCGCATCGCCGTCGGAATATATAGCAAGAATCGAAATTTCGCCTGACTGTAACTTTTTATTGATACCGTCGTCGTTTTTCAGCATTTCGATAACCTCGTGGCAGTGGTCGCAGTCGGGGTCGTAGAAAAGAAGAATGCGTGATGATGTCCCGTCGCCTGATTTATATAGCGTCGACTTGTTGCCGTCGGAATCGATGAATTCGAAATCATCGGCTTTTGAGCCTTTGCGGTTTTTTAATGCATCCATCCATTCGTATTCAAACCTTGACCTGCGCGCCGGTTCCATGAATTCGCGGTTCATGATTGTTTCCAGGAATATGATGTAGGACTCTTCGTCAAGCATCGGCGATTCAGTGTCGTAAAGATACTTGTCGGCCATATCGGCGAGGAGATTGTAAGCTACGGTATCGGCTTCGGCCAGTCTCATCAATTGCGGAATTGCAACTTTCAAGGTGTCGGCAGGTGTGTGGGGAAACAGACTCAGATAGTTGACGAAGTTTTGCTCCATGAAACTCTGATCATGGCTTCGCGCCGTGTCACGGAAATCCATGTCATCCCAGAAATGAGTGACAACGTAGGCCGCTCGTTTTGCCGGAGTCCTGAGTGAGTCGGGAACTGATGGCAATCTGAGTTCTTCGACCGGAATATTGTGTGCGGTAGCGCAAATTACCGACAACAGAAATATAATGTATGGGAGAAATTTCATAGCTCAACGGGATTTTATTCTTCCTGACATCCGGGACGGAACAGAGAAAAATTGACCGAGCCATAAGCCCGATGTTCGAAAAATCCGGGAAGACCGGAGAAATCGTAGTTTTTGGAATGTTCGATAATAACAATCGTGTCGGGCTTGAGCATAGCTGAATTTAAAATCATGCCGGGGACATCGGCAAAGTTTTTTAAGTCGTATGGCGGATCGGCGAAAATTATGTCGAATTTTTCGGTGCATGTCTCGACAAATTTGAACACGTCACCTTTTATTAGAGTCATGTTTATGTCGCCGAGACGTTCGACCACGCTCTTTATGAACCGATATTGCACTGCCGCCTTTTCAACAGCGGTGACATGGGCGCATTCTCTTGAAAGGAATTCAACGGATATCGCTCCCGTGCCTGCAAACAAGTCAAGAGCGGTCTTTCCTTCAAAATCGATAATGTTTTCAAGGACATTGAAAATGTTTTCCCGTGCAAAGTCGGTGGTGGGACGCGCTGAAATGTTGCTCGGCACATCAAAACGCCGCCGACCGTATTTTCCTCTAATTATTCGCATAACGGTAATACTATTAAATCAAACGGAGCCTTCATCGTGTCTTTTGCCGCCTTAAACATTGTTGACGGGAAAATCACAGGCATTACATAACCGACATATTTCCGCAATACCGGAGTGATCGCTTCTCTGACTTCAGAGTTTCCGGCAAGCAATATCTCATGGTCGCTTCCGTTTCCTTTCAGTTGTTCCCGGCAAGCCAGGATATAATATACGGCATCCATTGTGTCGCGGAAGCGGAAAGAGTTGACGAGCCGTGGAGAGTCGGAGTCAAAAGAGATGATGTCCAAAGAGTCATTGCGGAGGTTCACAAATATTTTGCCGGCAGTCCCAAGTTTTTCGCTATGATGGAAATATCGCATCAGCGGTATTGCGTGGTGCATAATGACGGGGTTGTTGAATGTGCGCCGTATAAACGCCAGCAGTCTCACTTCGGGCCTGATTATGTCATATGCTTTCAGATTAGGGACATAGGAGGCAATCAATTCGGTCTCTTCGTCATCATTGACCAGAAGCCGCCGCGCCGTTTCCTCAAGCAGATTTTCGTCATCGCCAACCCATTGCGGCACTATCGCATAGTCGGTGGTGGCAAGCAGTATCTTTATGCTGTTGAAGTCGCCAAGCAGTACCGGGTTGTCGTAGACCGCCTCTTCAAGAGCGTCAATCAAGGGCATAGCCTGGTCAAGCGCGATATTCCGATAAATGAGCGAGTCATCGTCGGCGCCGCTGTAAATCATGATGTCAAGGCGAGCCCGCTCGATTCGCAGAATCAAGTTGTAAAGCCGTGGATTGGCAATGAGAGAACTGTCAAGTGGCTGCTGAGTCATTGTGTCTAAAAAGAGTTACGGAAATTGCCGTTTCCAAAGTTACGTTGTCCGTTTGAGTTTCCCGGGCCGAAGAAGTTTTCGTCATTGAAGCCGTCATCTTCTTCCTCGTCGGTTATTTCGTTGCCGTTTTCGT
>CAZYXN010000030.1:0-25022 GCA_964651105.1 uncultured Muribaculum sp.
AGCCTCTTCCTTGCTCATGCCTTCAATATTAACGCCCATAGCTTCGGCGATTTTCGGATATTTGTCAAGGCAAGCCGGCATATTCCATTCCATGATGGTCGGAAGGAGAAGGGCATTGGCGACACCGTGAGGTATATCGAAAAGCGATCCCATCGGATGAGCCATGCCATGCACAAGACCGAGACCGACATTTGAGAACGCCATACCGGCAACATATTGGGCAACCGCCATTCCATCGCGCGCTTCAGCGTTGGAGGGCTCGGCAACAGCAGTCGGGAGATATCTCTTAATCATACGGATAGCCTCAATCTCAAACATGTCGGACAGCGCCCATGCAGCCTTGGTTATATAACCTTCAATAGCATGAGTCAAAGCATCCATGCCTGTAGCTGCTGTAAGACTTGCCGGAAGCGAATACATAAGCTCGGCATCAATGATTGCCACCGCAGGAATATCGTTAGGATCAACACACACCATCTTCTTCTGATTCTTCTCGTCGATAATCACATAATTGATGGTAGTCTCGGCTGCGGTGCCGGCTGTTGTCGGAAGGGCAATCATAGGAACGCTCTTATGTTTTGTAGGAGCGCATCCTTCCAGAGACACGATGTCACCGAATTCAGGATTATTAATCACTATACCGACCGCCTTGGCTGTATCGATAGATGAGCCGCCACCAATAGCGATGATAAAATCAGCTCCGGCCTGCTTGTATGCTTCAATACCTGCAAGGACATTGGATACAGTAGGATTAGGCTTAACATCGCTGAACACTGCATAAGGGATATTGGCTTCATCAAGAACATCGGTAACCATTTTTGCCACACCAAACTTAACAAGACCTGCATCGGTTACGACCAGAGCCTTATTTTTACCCAGACGTTCAATCACTGAAGGGAGCTCTTTACGCGCTCCGGGACCAAAGTAAGATACTTCGTTAAGAATAAATCTATTTACCATGATATAATAAAGGATTAACTATATTTGCAAATTTAAGCATTAATTTACAAATACCAATCCATTTGTCGGTCAAATCGTCCGAACTTAAAGTTAACAACCGATGAACCAATAAGGTTCCGACAAGAAAAAATCCATTCAACATTTCACTATCTCTACGATAACAGAACAGGACCATGTAAAACTACACGGCCCTGTCAGACTAAATATTTTCCTTGTATGTCAGAAAGGATAATGCCCTTCGGCAGCGCCTTTCATGATTCCCGAAAGGTTTTTCCGGTCTTTAATTGTACCGTCATTCCGATTAAAGAGTCCCCAGGCATCGCTATAAGTAGTTTTATCCCAATAGAAGGGCACAACGCCATTGTTCTTTGCCGTCTTCACCACATATGAGTGATAGTAAGCACGTGAATCTTCATGACGAGCCTGAAGGTCGACATCCGAGATTCCTCTTCTTTCGGCACCGAATTCGCCAAGGATCACAGGAATGCCCTTATCGACATATGTGGATTTAAGCTTACCCATCATCTGATCGACGACAGCTTCTTCTCCCCATGTACAATTCCTGACAGAGCCTTCCACATGATAATCCGCTCCCCAGAACCACTTAATATAGTCACTCCAAGCTCCATCACGATCCATAATCGAAAAATCGGACGGATCATAAAAATGAGCTTCCACCATAAGGTGTCCTTCACTGGGATCGACCGGCATGTAGGAAACCCAATTAACAGCCTCGTTAATGTTGGTGGCAGGGGTCTGCACAATGAGAGTACGATTAACATTGCCACCACCCGTCGCTCTTACAGCGTCGATAAACGCCTGCGCGTAAGCGGTTATAGTCTGATAAGAAACAGTCCCAAACTTATTGCCGCTGTTATTTTCATTCATACCCACTTCATTTGAACCAGCAAACAGCAGATGATGGTCAAATTCTTCAAGCTTTTCAGCTATCTGAGTCCAAATGGCTTTCTGCTTATCAGCAATCTCCTGCTTAAACCCGTCAAAAATGTGGTCTTCAAGCCATCCGCCATCCCAATGAACATTGAGAATCGCATACATGCCGTTGTCAGTCACCATCTTCACCACTTCGTAAACACGGTCAAGCCACGCATCATTAATTTTATATGTGTTATTGTCTACGATATATTGACTCCATGCACACGGAATACGCACTGCATTAAAACCGGCATCCTTCACTCCGCGTATATAATTTTCATTGATGCGAGGAGCCCCCCAGGCAGTTTCACCTGTAGCCGGATCGGAATTTCCAGTGGCTTCCATGGTATTTCCGATGTTCACTCCGACATACATATCGGAAGCGATAGCGACAGCCGATGGCATATCGGTTATATCAACCGACTCTTGTGACACTGCCACAACCGCAGAAACCGTATTGTCAGAAGACAGAGCAATAACTACTTCTCCCTGACGGACAACACCTTTACGATTGACTCCGACAGCAAACTTAACAGTACCCGGAGTCAGCGAACGACCGGCAACCGGCACCATCCATTCAGGAGCCGTCACTTTCACTTCTCCAGTAGACTGATAGGAGATTTCAACCAATCCGCCCTCAGGAAGCACAGTCACCGTATTGTTCGTAACCAACACACCGTCTTTGTATGCCTGAGTGACGACAATAGACTTAACCTCTTCACCGGAAGTCACGGTAATTGTTCCTGTACGGTCATCATAGCCGGGATTCTCATCGACCGACACTTCAGCCACATATATATGGGAGCTCTCGCCATTATTGGCAAACTCCGACACATGAAGCCAATCGGCATCAGAAACCGCAACCGGCTTCACTGACGAGCGAACATATATCGAACGGACTGACTCAGTCTTTAAATAATCAAGAGCGCTATCACTGACAGTAAATGTAGTATCGCCCGCGATGGGCCCTTTACCGTCCTTGTCATCATCACATGACGACAGGCACACAGCTGCCCCGATCACAAAACAAGCTAATAACGATTTAAGATTCATATAAATTAGTTTAACAGCCCATCGGGATTTCCCCGATGGGCCAATAATTATTCAACACGAACTATATGCACCTGGGCCTTGATACCGTCGGCAGTGCCACCATTAGCAGCACAGAGACCTAAAATATCGACAGCAAGACACATTGAACCGCTGGCATTGGTAGCGCCTTCCCATACTACGGAATACACCCCGTCGCCATTCACTTTGCAAGTCTTCTGCTCGCCCCATGAATTAATACCCCAGTCATTGCAGGCATATCCGACAGCAGCATCAAACTCGCCGGCGGGAACCCCTTCGATAGAGAACACAACCTCAACTTTTTTGGCAAAATCGATCAATGCCGGGTTCATACCCTCGCAACCCCATGGATTCACAAGCGTGATGCGGTAATCATTGTCTCCCTCTTTACCATAACTCACCTTAGAATTGTCGAAAGGAAGCTTCGTGTCGGTATTGTCGGTTTTCACTTCAATGAGTTTGGCGGCAACACCCGAGGCGTCTCCGCCAAGAGCCGTGCCAAGTCCGAGAATATCAACGGCAAGACACATTGAGCCGCTCTCATTTGTAGCACCGTTCCAAACAACCGTATATGTACCGTCGCCATTCACTTTGCAAGTCTTTTGCTCGCCCCATGAATTAACGCTCCAGTCATTGCAAGCATATCCGACAGCAGCGTCAAACTCGCCGGCAGGAATACCTGAAATAGCAAATGTCACCTCCACTGATTTCTTGAAATTGACAAGAGCCGGATCCATGCCCTCACAACCCCATGGATTGAAGATGGTTATGCGATAGTTTTCGTTATCAATACCACAGCTGATTTTATCCTTGTCGAATTCAATCGGGTCAGAAGCTCCGCGATACTGCAACCACAACTTCTCTGAAATGTAGTTCATACTCAGAAGCTGACCGTCTTCACGAGTAACTCCAAGCTGAAATTTATCAGGCGTAAGCGACAGTATCGGCAGCTCAACCGACACGTTGGAATAACTGCCCGGTGTATGGAGAGCTTCAGCATTCACGAGAGTGACTGACTTTTCGGCCTCATCGAGAGTCCATGTTCCATCCATCACTTTATTGGCCGCAGCATCTTCCACATGGACGGTGCCGTCCTCATTCAGAGTCATCTTTCCAAGACGTTGAGCCGGGAAACCGATCCAACCGGAAATATCATTCCACGAGGCAAGCCATGACCAGAAATCAGCACTTATCTCGCCATTGCTTACAATATCCCAATTGGCTCCGGTATAAAAATATAGAGGGCTGTCATAGAAGAAACAACTGCCGGTTTCATCCAGGTCGATGTACCATGTATTGTAAAGATATTCTTTGTGGAATTCTACAGGCTTTTTCTTTACCGGACGGATTGAGAGGGCGATATTTCGCGGAGATGTCTCCAGGCCGGCTGACGCGGAATTAATCTGAATTGTACGAGCAAATCCGTTATCTTCACTCTGACCTATCCAATAATTTCCAAGAACGCCTGTATCACCCACAGCCTCACCGTAACGGCTTCCGGCAGCCGGAAGGAAAATGGAATTACCGTTTTCAGCCGTGAACTTCATTCCTTGCACGCCATTGACAACAGTCCATTCATGGGTCGTCATCATGACCAGCTCGCGAACCTCATCGGCAACCGGCATACGCCCGATACCGTTGACGAAAGCGATGTCGGCATCTGAACCATAGATATCAACATCAGTGGGATAATCATCAGCATCGGTAGAAGTCTTTAACGGATTAAGATCACCATAACCAACATACAAACCCAGCTCTTCAGGAGATTCAGCACCGAGATTGGCGGAAGCCCACATTACCGAAAGGCCGAGATCAACATATTCAGGAGCGGCGGAAAGAGTGGTAAAACTCTTAGTCTCGCCAAACACCACGCCATCTCCAAGTTTCAGATAAGGCGCATAATAATATGTAGTTTCAGGAAGCAATCCTGTAACCGACACCGCAATCGCGCCGTTCTGAATGGTTCCGTCCACATTGAATCCGTCTTTAACCCCTTCAGCGGAAAGAGCGATTTTAGCTCCGGCAGCAGGCTCAACAGGCACTCCGTCAATAGACGCGGCGACAGCTGTCAAAGCAGCTTTAGAGGAAGTGATATCACCGGCAGAAACGGAATTAACTTTGGCATCGACAGTGACAAACGATTTAACGTCGCCATAATACGACACGGAGCCTTGAAGAGTCACATAAGAACAATAATAGTAAGTCTTGTTGGGTTCAAGCTGATCGGTAGTCGCCGAAATCACGCCATCGGTCAAAGAACCCACAACCTTTATACCGTCAGTCTTCGGATCGTCAGTCAGAGAGTAATACGCCCCGACCTGATAAGAGGAAGGATCGCTTTTAGCCAGATTTCCGCTCACAGAGCCTTTCATGGTGGCCGAGCAGGCTGTGAATTCAGCATCAGAGGTCACCACTTCATTTATAATAGGAGCGGTATTGACAGTCACATCGTCATCGTCACACGCCGAGAATGCAAATATTCCCATAACGGCGAGCAACAGCGAGTTGAATATTTTAGTTTTCATTTGTAAGTGTTCGGTTTTTAAGGTTAGTCTTCTTTGTCAAGCCAGATAGAATCCACAGTCACGGTAAAGTTGGGACATGAGTTAGGATTAGCCCAGTTGATGTCGACATCAGTCAGATTTGCCACATTCTCAATATCAACATTGAACACAAATTCGTTGGGATTGGCCGTGCCCTTGCCGGTTGTAGCCACAGTGTATGTGCCGTCACCGGTAAACTCAACCGGCACACTGCCGGGATCAGCAGCAGTCCATACATTTCCAACACTGTTCATAAGCCATGCAGTCGTGGGTTCTGACAATGTTCCGAGACCGCTGACAGTGAATGTCACTTTGACTGACTTCTTGTAGCTAATCTGGCTCACCGCCAACGGAGGGTCATTCACTGTTTCTCCGTAAGAATTGAATATCTCAATACGGATTTTGCCGTTGCCTTCGATGTCGCCCCACTTGATTTTGGAGTTATCAACAGCAACATATGTACCGTTCTGCTCTTCACCTGCCACAACAACCTCGTCAAGTTCGATACATAGGTATTCGGTCGCTTTTCCCGAAGCATTGTATTTAGTGGGAACACCAAACCACATCTGCTTCTTTTCCACGTCACGCTTAACCGCAGTCAGTTTATCGGTAGTGATATTGACCACACCGGCATTGAGAAAAGTCAGCGTCTTGTCAAACAGGATATCGCTGCCATCGACAGTATAGCCGCCGATAAATTCTCCGTCAGAAGTTTTTAAGGTATAAGTGCCTTTATCAGTATCAGATTTGGAAAGCATAAGTTTGAAATCATCAGTCCATGCTTCATTCACCACAGGACACCAATTGGCTCCGTAGTTGTCGGAAGAAATGAAACCATTGTCCTCCCATTCTGCTTTTGCGCCGTTCCACCAATACCATGTGTAAGGAGTGTCGGCATTAAGTGTATAGTTTTTGGCAGTGGTGACAGTCGTTGTCATATCATCGTTAAGGTCTCCATCGTATGGATCTTTAACCGGAGCATTCTCAGCGGGAGCATCCGAAGGCAACACTCCGTCCCAACCCTCGGCAATATAATTAAATGTAATCATGCACGGGTCGGCTTTACGGATAATACCGATCTGCATATAGTATTCAGTAAGAGAAAGCAGGGTCACGTTATACCAGTCGTCGGTAAATTCAGAAGCCGACTGGTCAAACCACTTCAAGGTCTTTGGCAGAGCAATCTTGTGATTTTTGGTATCCATCGTGTACGCGCCGGTAGAGCCGTCGGCAGTTGTTACATGAGCTCCGTCGATAAGATCAAATGTCAGGTCGGGAAAAACTCCTGCATCAAATCCGATCCATGAGCCGACAGAAGCCCAATCGGCATCCCACGCCCACACGTCAGCGCCTTCCGGAGCCTCTTGCCCAAGCGTGATAGTGTTCCAGTTGTCATCAGTGCCTTTAAAATAGGAAGGTCCGGCAAAATATTTGGATTTCTGTTCAGAATCAAAATCAAGAGTCCATGTCTTCGACTTGCCAAGACCTCCGGTAAGGAACACCCACAGTTCATCAGTCAGGAGTTCGCCATTGGTCTTGTCGAGAGTGAATACATACGGGTCGCCATATACCATTCCTCCACGAGTCATAACGCCGAGCTTCACCTCATAATCACCGGCAAACGGAAGCTGCAATTCAATGTTCTTGTCCTTGCTCACTCCCTGCGGATGTATCCATTGCACCGTATAGGATGCAGGAAGATTATGCGACAGTTTTATTGTATTGGTAGCCTGGTCTACATCAACTTTATAGGCAATGCCCTGAACAAGATCGCCTGGAGTGACATCAGGTGTCGCCAAATCATGATCGTCGGGAGAACATGCCGTAGTGAACAGCAAGCCTGCAGCTGCTGCAAAATAGCATAATTGTTTAAAATTCATAGCAATCATTAATTATATGTAAAAATTGTGTGTTTATCATAATCAATCCCAACCGGAGTTCTGCTTGAGCATTCCGTCAGAGAGAATAATCTGGTCGCGGGGAATCTGGCTCAACCCTTTTGTAGCAAGAATCATGCTTTTTTCAAATGACACATAATTAGGTGTGCCACCGTCAGTTACCTCACCGGCAGAAGCGACGACCGCATCAGCCATCACATCCAGACCCTGACGCATAAGGTCCCAATAGCGAATACCTTCAAATGCTAATTCAACGGCACGTTCAGCCATAATATTGTCTTTAGTCGCCGGGACACTTTCCAGACCGGCACGCGCTCTGACCTCGTCAAGAGCGGCCTGAGCAGTCTTGGAAGGAACTCCGCCAAGTTCCGACACCATGAGAAGCACATCGGCATAGCGCATAATCACCCAGTTCTGAGGATTAGTAATCTGGAAATCACCATTGCCTGATTCCTGAGAAGCGTTATTACCATTTGGGAATGCGAGAGGGGAATACTTTTTCACGGTATAACCGGTGTATTCGCGCCAGTCATTGTAAGATGCCTCAAAATCAGAAGATCCTGTTATGCCTTCACCTGCTATATCTATCACCGACGCGGTGCGGCGTTTGTCACCAGCCGAGTATTTTTCAAGGAATGAAGGACATACGGTGCAGGCTCCCCATCCCTTTCCATAAGGAGATGAGTTAAGACTGCGCATTCCCATCATAACCTGCCAACGATTGGAGTCATTGTTGCCGTTATAATCCTGTGACGGAGTAAACTTCATCTGGAGAAGAATTTCAGAGTTTGCTTCACCTGCGTAGGTTGATTTTTCCGGATCCCATCCTTTGCTGTCGGCAAGCGGCACAAGAGAAGCCGCCGCCCATAGGCTCTTGTATTCGTCAACCAACGCGAATTCACCGGATTTAACAATATCCTCAAGCCCGTCGACGACTTCCTGTCTGGTTAGATTTTCAGGCTCGACACCGAAAATTCCGGTATAGTACAAATATACGCGGGCAAGAATAGCTTCAGCGGCATACTTTGTAATATGCCCGTCATTCTGAGCGGCATTAGCTTTAGGATACGCGTCTCCGGGAATGTTGGCGACAGCATATTTCAGGTCATCGATAATAACCTTATAGACTTCCTTCGGATCAACCTGCTCGCGATTTTCATTGACAGGCTCGGTAAAGAGCGGGATATTGCCCCACAGACGCACCATGTCGAAATACAGCAAAGCACGAATAGCGTGGCACTCACCCATGTACAGACCGCGTTTTGAATCGGTCTCCTTCCATTGGAACGCCTCTTCGCGGGTAATCATTTCGTTGCAACGGTATACGCCGGCATAATATACTTTCCAATCCTGTGTATAAATAGTAAGATCAGCAGGAGATTCACGCTGACTGAAGCGGTCTATCACCTGATAATTACGCGGGTCGGTGAATCCTGTTCCTGCATAACACTCATCCGACATAATCGTAGATGCGACGTAAAATCCGATACCGGGATTGGAAGAGACCTGACGCCAACCGTCATAACAGCCAATCAGCGCTCTCCACGCATCGCCTTCGGTCTTATAAAAAGATTCGGTATTTGATTCAGTTTTTGATGAGACATCAAGAAAACTATCCGAGCATGAGCCCATCAACAAGCCTATTGATGCTATACCGACAGTCAATATATTTGATTTAATTATTTTCATCGTATTAATGAAGTTTTACTTGGTTTGACATTAGAATGCAAGGTTAACACCAAAGAGGAATGTGCGCGGACGCGGATAGTAACCGAGATCAACACCCGACACCCATGATTTTGTTCCATAACCTATTTCAGGATCCATTCCGTCATATTTCGTGAAAGTCACCAGATTCTGAGCCTGGAAATAGAGACGACACTGACTGCACCATTTCTGGTTAATCAGCGGAGCGAAATTATAACCTATCGTAAGATTGCTCAGACGCAGGTAATCGCCATCCTGAATATACAGGTCGGAGAATTGCCAGTTGATATTCTGCTCAGTCACACGAGGCATCTTGTTGCTGGTACCTTCTCCAGTCCAACGGTCAAGAATCGCGGTCGTATAGTTGGCCGACTTGTTGGTCTGGTTACGGTAACTTTGCACTATTTTAAAGCCTGCAGACCCTGTAGCCACGATACCCAGATCGAAATTACGCCAATAGAAATTGAGATTTAAGCCATAAGTGAATTTAGGCATACCGTTGCCCAGGTTTACTTTGTCGTTGTCATCAATTTTGCCGTTGCCGTCGATATCGACGAACTTCACGTCGCCCGGCTGAGGATCAGCCTGAAGAATACCATTTCCGGCAGCAATCCAATCATTTATTTCCTGAAGGTTCTGGAATATGCCGGCAGTCTTAAAGCCCCAGAAATAACCGATAGGCTTGCCATTGGCAGCACGATAGAATTCGAGTGAGTTGTCATACAATTCATTGGTGTCTCCGTGAATCATACCGTCTTCGGTCGGTATCGAACCGACTTTGTTATGGTTATATGCCCCGTTCACGCCGATGCTGTAAGAGAAATCCTTGCCAATCACATCATTCCATGTCAGATTCAGCTCGATACCCTTATTCTTGACGTTACCGCCATTGATAAACGGAGCGTCGGCGCCGGCGGTTGCCAATATCGGAGCAGGCACAAGCCAGTCCTTTGTATTCTTAATATAAAGGTCGACATTAGCGGCAAGACGGCCCGACAACATGCGGGCATCGAAACCGGCATTCCACTGTTCGGAAGTCTCCCATGTCAAATCGAAGTTGCCCAGACGGTTGGGATAAGCTCCCCAGTTGCTTGCAAGAGCGTCGGCATACGCGCCATAGGCTCCGTGAGCGCCCATATATTGTCCGAAAAAGTAATGGACATTAGTGTTTTTTATCGGAGCGAGATATTGATAGTTGTCAATATTCTGATTGCCTACACGTCCCCAGCTCACACGGATTTTCAAGAAATCAAGCCAGGAAGAAGCTGATTCCATAAACTTTTCATTAGAGATATTCCATCCGGCTGAAACCGACGGGAATGTACCGAAACGATGTCCTTTTGCAAACTTGGAGGAACCGTCGCGACGGATAGTGAAGTTGACCATATATGTCTCTTTGAAATTCCAGCCAAGACGACCGAAATAGGACACACTGCGCGCGTCATCATGAGGCTTGCCGCCCGCTTCAAGACCATCGGCAGTACTTGCCGCCGTGCCGTTGCTAATCCATGCATACGGCCATGTGTCAAATCCCTCCTTAAGATTGCGGTTCTTTCCTGAAATTTCTGAGCCACTATAACGATATGATTCCATACCGACAAGAGCGCTGAACGAATGTTCTTTTATATCAAAGTCATATGACGCGGTGTTAGTCCAGGTCATACCCAAGGAGTGATTCATATTCTGATCCACGCTTGTGTAATCCTGATAATCGTAGATTGAGAATTTGTAAGTCGGTTTGAAGCTGCGATATTCGCTTGAACCGTAAACGGCTCCAAACACAGTTTTGATACGCAGATTCTTAATCGGCTCAACCTGAGCATAAACATTGCCGGAGAATGTCGCGGTTTTATTGCGGTTGTTGGTCTGCAACATCATGGAACCGTAAGGATTACCGTCAGCTTTATACCAATCGGAATCCACAGTGCTGTTGTATTCTCCATCAGCATTATAAACAGGAGACAACGGCGAAGTGCCGAAGGCTCCGCGAAGAGTATTGTTATATTGGTTTCCGACACCGATACCGGTCGATTTCACATACACAAAACTGGCCTGTTCCCCCACTGTGACAAGACCGTCAAACAGCTTGTGGTCGGAATTGATACGGAAATTATAGCGCGAATAATTGGAGACATCCTTGCCGCCCACAATACCTTCCTGATTAAGATAGCCGAGCGACATGGCGTATGTGCTTGCAGCATTACCGCCGGTGACACCGATAGTGTAACTCTGAGTGACGGCATTGTCCTTAAACATCTGATCAACCCAATCGGTATTCACGACACCAACGCGCTCTCCTTCTTCATTGACACGCCATATACTATTCATCGACTGCCAGTCAAAAGGAGCCGAGCCCGAGTTTACAGCCTGTTCGTCCATTATGGCCATATATTCCTTGGCATTCAGCATTTTCGCTTTGCGCGGAGCGCTCTGCCAGCCGTAATATCCGTCGAAAGTCACTCGGGTTTTACCCTCGCGACCCTGTTTTGTAGTAATAAGGACTACACCATTTGCTGCTTGCGCGCCATAAATGGCAGCGGAAGCAGCGTCCTTAAGGACGTCGATCGACTCGATGTCGGCAGGATTCAAAGTCGAAATGTCGCCACCGATACCGTCGATAAGATACAAAGGAGAAGCATTGCCCGTGGTACCAAGACCACGTATTGTAACCTTCATTGATGATCCCGGCTGTCCTGACTCGGAAGCAATTGAGACACCCGGCAGCTGACCCTGCATAGCCTGCAGAGGGCTGGTCGTATTCAATTTGGCAATATCGTCGCCTTTCACCTGGGCGGTAGCGCCGGTGACAAGTTTTTTCTTCTGTACACCATATCCCACAACTACCACTTCGTCGAGCACTTCGGAATTTTCAAGAAGAGCGACATCAATCTTAGCTGCCGTGACAGTAATCTCACGTGTCTGCATTCCGACATATGAAAATACAAGCGTAGCTCCTGTCTCGGTCTTAAGGGTATAATTACCGTCAAAATCGGTTGTCGTGCCTATCGAGGCCCCTTTTACTTGTACGGTTACTCCGATGAGAGGTTCGCCGTCAGCGGCAGAGGTCACTGTACCCGACACCGTAATCGGTTCGGCATTGGCAAGCCCCGCGCAAGTCAAAAGGCACAGGGTCACCAAAGCAGCCCTAATGAGCCGTGACTTCCGGCAATAATCCATTAGTTTCTTTCTCATTGAAATTTGTTTTTAGGTTAAGTAGAATTAAAGTTTTTATGTTGTTTAGTTAGTTGTCAAAGTCTATCAGTCATTCATGGCGACATGAAATAGTAATCGCAAATTTAACTGATATTCACAAAAACAATCGGGTTAAAAGTAGCTCTAATCGGTATATTTTGCTAAACACCACCGAGAAAATGTTGCGTTAACATGCCCAAAATGTTAACCACACGCAAATAAATGTTATAAAACATAAAATGGCCGCAACCTAATCAGAAAAGGTTTATTTGCTTTTATAAATAGATATTCATATTTTTGTATTCAAAGCCTAACAATATAATATCATGCCATTCATAAAACTCCTAATCGCATTATTCTTTTTCAATCTGCCGTCAATACTCAATGCCGGGAATTATCGGTTCAGCCACATAGAGGCCGCCGACGGATTGGTTCACAATAAAGTGAACTCGATATTCAAAGATCGCGACGGATTCATCTGGATCGGGACTGCCACGGGACTTAACCGTTATGACGGTTATAACTTGAATCTATATAGGGAAATTCCCGATGACACAACCTCCATGAAATATAATTATATCAATGACATACAGCAAGACCCACGGGGATTCATATGGATTCATTCAGGCAACGCATACATAAAATATGATCCGTCGACAGACTCTTTCGACAACAATCCGGTCGAGACATTCAAAAAAATGGGAATAACCGGAACCCCGCAATCAGTCCATATCGCCGACGGATGTATATGGACACACATAGCAAACGAAGGCCTGTATTGTTTTTCAACCGGCAAAGCCGAGCTGATAAAAGGAATTGCAGAAAATGACACCTCGATAAATGCGATTGTAAAGCTTCCGCGACAGGGAGGCACAGCCATCCTTGACACCTACGGGATGCTGTATTTTGTCAACCAAAACAATGAGATAACGCATACCGACAATCACTTGAAGAAAGAGATAACAGATCCGGTTGAGCTAAAAATGACGGCCGACAATGACGGCCGCGTCTGGATTTATGGCGACAAAGGATTATGGGTCTATAATTCCATTACCGCAGAATGGGAGAATTCACCGCTATCGGATTTGAAAAACCACCCGATTGTGCGCGCGGTCGCCCAAGACAAAAACGGCAATCTATGGTTCGGCCTTGACAATGAAGGAATTATTGTAATCGACCGGTCGGGCAACAAGGAGCGTATCACTAAAAATCCGGCAGACCCCGAAGGCCTTGGCAATAATTCGATAAGCGTCATAACCGCAGATGAAGACGGGAGCGTGTGGATTGGCACACAGAAAAAGGGCATTTCCATATATAATGAGAGCGGATTCAAATTCGGGCTCGTCCCTCTGGAAGATGTAAACTGCGCCGCTCCCGGGGCAGGCAATACCTGTTGGATCGGAACCGACAGCGAGGGTCTCAAACTTCTTGACCGAACTTCAGGAAAGATAACATCTTATCCCGACGCAGCCGACGGCCCGGGCCAAGCGCCGATAACGGCCATAACTACAGCAGCTGACGGAGGAATCTGGATAGGAACCTACAACGGCGGATTGAAAAAATTCAAGGATGGCGTATTCACCCACTATGGAAGCAATCATGGCATAGTGTCCAAAAATATCTGGGCCATACTTGAAAATCCTGACAATTCATTGTGGATAGGCACTCTTGGCGAAGGCTTGCAACTGATGGACTTAAAAATAGGCAAAATCAAGAAATTCTCCATGAATGACAGCGGATTAGGCACCGATTATATTATTTCATTATGCCACGGAGACAATGGCAAGGTATATATCGGCACCTCGGTCGGATTATTTGTCTATAATCCTGAGACTGATGAAATAATGCGATTCAACAACCCTCGGCATAAAGAAAGCAACTACTATGTAAGCCAGGTATTTTATGACAGCCGCGGACTATTGTGGATAGCCACAGAAAAAGAGCTGAGCGTCTACGACCCGGCGAAAGGAAAAATTTACGATATTCCGCTTTCGCGAAACAGCACGGTAAATTACGTGCTCGGCGTAATTGAGGACAACGCCAGTCGGATGTGGGTGTCAATCGACGGCGGATTAATCTCCGTACAAGTGTCAAATGATGCAGACGGAGAGGGATACATGTTCCGCAACCATATTTACACCACCAGCGACGGTCTTCAAAACGCAGCCTATAACCAGCGTTCTCTTGCAAAAATGAATAACGGAGACATTGTGATAGGGGGACCTTACGGTTTAAGCTATGTTTCGCCAGGCAATATCCGATACAATCGGATCAATCCTGATATCCTATTCACGACATTATATCTCGGGAACATCGAGGTACGCCCGGGAAAGAAATATGACGGACATATAGTTCTTGACAAATCATTGAATTACGCCGATAAGATAAACCTCAACAACCGACAGAACAATTTCACTATAGGATTCGCCGCAAACAACTACGTACAACCGGATTACACATCCTATTATTACAAACTCGAAGGATTTGACAAAGACTGGGTGGAGTGCCTGCCAGGAATCCATCATGCGACATTCACCAATCTTTCTCCCGGGACTTATACCCTTCACGTTAAAGCGACAAACAACGATGGGGTGGAAAGCTCCGTCGAACGCAGCATAATCATAGTCATCACTCCGCCATTTTGGGCAACTATATGGGCCTGGAGCATATATGCCATTCTTTTAGCGTTAGCCGGATGGTTGCTTTACAGGGCAATGAAACGCGCCGAGAACAGGCGTATTGCCGAAGTGAAAAAAGCGGAATATGCTAAAAAGCAGGAAGAGATTGCTCGCATGAAAGATAAATTTTTCACTAATGTGAGCCATGAACTGCGCACTCCGCTGACTTTGATTATTTCTCCGGTGGAATCATTGCTTCGCGAATCGACCGACCGCAAGATAAAAGATCGTCTGGAAATAGTGCATGGAAACGCGAAAAAGCTGTTGATTCTTGTAAATCAGCTTCTTGACTTCAGGAAAAACGAAGAAAGTTCGTTAAAATACAATGAAACAACTGGCGATGCAATAGACTTCATCCGTTCTGTGCTTGACTCATTTGTCGCACAAGCCGAACGTAAAGAAATCACGCTGAAGTTCAATGCTTCACCGGAACATCTCGAGATGGAATTTGATGAGGACAAACTCGGTAAAATCATCTCCAACCTATTGTCCAACGCAATTAAATTCACCCCGCGCGGAGGCAACATAAGCCTTGACCTAAAAAAACAAGACAAAAATCTATATATCATTGTCGCTGACAATGGATGCGGAATTGCCGACGATGAAAAGCAACTCATATTTGAACGCTATTACCAAAGCCGCCACTCTAAAGGCAGTGACGGGGAAACAGGCACCGGAATCGGTCTAAGTCTAGTAAGCGAATATGTAGACCTGCACCATGGTTCAATAACGGTTACTGACACTGCCGGGGGCGGTTCAACATTCACAGTCCGACTTCCTGCCAAATCAGCTTCGCACAAAACCGCCAATACGGATAGGCCGGAGAAAGACGATGTTCCACAACGGGATGACACCGTCAGGCCGACAGTTCTCGTGGTAGATGACAACTCCGACATGGTCAATTTCCTAAAAACAGAATTATCTGATGATTACGCCATAATCGAGGCACATGACGGGCTTGAAGCCATCGACTTGCTCAAAGACAGGCACATAGATGTGATTTTAAGCGACCTGATGATGCCGAGAATGGACGGTATCGAGTTATGCCGCAGGGTGAAAAACGACAACCTGACACGCGATATTCCGGTGATAATCCTCACAGCTAAACATGACGCGGGCTCTGAAATAGAAGGATTAACCGGAGGAGCCGATGATTATATGACAAAGCCGTTCAACAACGATGTCCTCAAAGTCAAGATAAAGAAACTCATCAAACGCGCCGACAACAATAGGGCCACCCGTCGCACTACTATCGATCCGGAACCCGAGCCTATCGAAATCACTCCGCTCGACGAACAATTCATAAACAAGGCGAAAAAATACGTAGAAGACAACATTTCACGCAGCGACCTCAGCGTTGAAGAACTTAGCCGGGCTCTTGGCATGAGCAGAGTCCACCTTTACAAAAAAATCCTCCGGCTAACTGAAAAGACTCCGATAGAATTTATCAGGATATTAAGGTTGAAGCGGGCGGCGCAATATCTGCGGGAAAGCCAACTCAACATATCGGAAATCGCCTATAAACTTGGATTTAACAATCCCAAATATTTCAGCCGGTATTTCCAGGAAGAATACGGAATGCCCCCATCGGAATATCAAAAGAGGGAGGGCAGATAACATTTCATACCCCGATTAGGAACATAGGAGATGCGTAAAAGTCGTAAATTTGCAATAACGATTTTTACGCATCCGTCTATTATACAAAATCTTAATTTGAAATACCGAAACTGTATGAGAAATGCTTTTTCAATCTCCGTATTATCGGCTCTCGCACTAATCCCGTTTTGGGCCTGTTCATCAGGCTACGAAAAAATCCCCGATGGAGTTATTGTCAGCGTTAATGAAAAAACCGAAAATGGAGCATCGAAAGTGAGGCTCAAAGTCATTGACGACAAACTCATCAGGGTGTCAGCCTCAGCTACCGGAAAATTCTCTTCCGATACAAGTCTTGTTGTCATTGAAAACAAGGAAAAAACTGACTTTGAAATCAAGGCCACCGATTCGCTTGTAACATTAACGACAGCCGCGTTGAAAGCAACAGTCAACCGCAACAACGGAGCGGTCACATTTTATGACAAAACCGGCATGCCGATTCTTCAGGAAGAGGAGGGAGGACGAAAATTCGAGCCAATCAACGTTCAGGGAACCGACGGATTTACCGTTACGCAAAGTTTCAAATCGCTTGACGATGAAGAAGGGCTCTACGGTCTCGGCCAACATCAAAGCAACGAGTTCAATTACAAACATAAAAATGAAGAGCTGTTTCAATACAACACGAAAGTGTCGGTACCGTTTATCGTCTCATCAAACAACTACGGGATTCTGTGGGACAGCTATTCATTGTTACGCTGGGGTAATCCAAATCCCTACATGCAACTTGACGAAGCTTTCACGCTTTACGACAAAGACGGGAAAGAAGGAGCTCTTACAGGAACCTACACCCAGAAAGACGGAAAAGAGCTTACCCGCCGTGAGCCGCAATTATATTTCGAGCATCTGAAACGCGGAGATCTGGCTCACGTTGTCAATCTGCCGGAAAATTTCCTGTACAATGGCTCCCATATAACCTATGAAGGCGAAATCGAGCCTAAAGAATCGGGTGAATACAAGTTCATACTATACTATTCCGGATATCAGACTGTCACTATCGACGGAAAAGAGGTCGTGCCTGAAAGATGGCGCACTGCATGGAATCCAAACAGCTACAAATTCTCAGTAAATCTCGAAGCGGGCAAAAAAGTGCCTCTCAAAATCGACTGGACTCCCAACGGCGCAGTGGCCTACTGCGGACTCCGCGTATATGAACCAAACGGAAAGGAGATGACATGGTGGGGTGAAATGCAGGACATGATTGACTATTACTTCGTGTATGGGGACGATATCGACGATGTGATTAAAGGTTACCGTCAACTTACCGGTAAAGCTCCCATCATGCCCAAGTGGGCTATGGGATATTGGCAAAGCCGCGAAAAGTATAATACACAGGAGGAGGTTCTCTCGACATTCGACGAATTCCGCAAACGCAATATTCCCATTGACAACATTGTAATCGACTGGCTCCATTGGAAACAAGATTCATGGGGCAGTCATGAATTTGACCGCGACCGCTTCCCTGACCCCAAAGGCATGGTGGACTCAATTCACAATATGAACGGACGCGTGATGGTGTCGGTATGGCCCAAATTTTATGTAACCACGGAGCATTATAAAGAATTCGACAAAAACGGTTGGATGTATCAGCAAGCTATCAAAGACAGCATACTTGACTGGGTGGGACCAGGCTATCTCGGATCATTTTATGACGCATACTCTCCCGGAGCCCGCAAGCTGTTCTGGAACCAAATGAAAGACCATTATGTGCCTCTGGGAATAGACGCATGGTGGATGGACGCAAGCGAGCCAAACATCCGTGACTGCACCGACATCGAATACCGCAAAGATCTTGCCGGCCCGACTGCCCTCGGTCCAACGGCAAAATATTTCAATGCCTACGCGCTGATGAACGCGGAAGCCATTTATGACGGACAACGTGAAACCGACAACGACAAACGCGTATTCCTGTTGACTCGTTCAGGATTTTCCGGACAACAACGCTACTCGACAGCTACCTGGAGCGGCGATATCGCTACACGTTGGGAAGATATGGAAGCTCAGATTGCCGCCGGCCTTAACTTTTCGATAAGCGGTATTCCATGGTGGACTATGGACATCGGGGGATTTTGCGTTGAAGATCGCTATGTGGCAGGAGAAAAAGAGTTCCGCAAGACCGGCCGCGAAAACAAAGACATGAAAGAATGGCGCGAATTGAACACCAGATGGTATCAGTTCGGAGCGTTCTCTCCCCTATTCCGCGCGCATGGACAATATCCGTTCCGCGAAATATATAATATCGCACCGGAAGGACATCCCGCTTACAAGTCCATCCTCTATTATACAAAACTGCGATATAATCTGATGCCCTACATATATTCACTTGCAGGTATGACCCATTTCGACGACTATACTATCATGCGTCCTCTCGTAATGGATTTTGCCTATGATAGAGCCACACGCGATATCAAAGACCAATATATGTTCGGACCCGCGTTCATGGTCGCCCCTATTTACAAATATGGAGCCAGAAGCTGTGAAGTATATTTCCCGAAAGACACCCAATGGTATGACTTTTACACCGGAAAGGCTATTTCCGGAGGGCAGCTTCTTGATATAGACGCGCCTTATGAACAGATTCCATTGTTCGTACGCTCCGGCTCAATCATTCCTGCAGGCGGAGATATCCAATCGACTGCCGAAGAATCTACCGAACCGGTCACGATTGCGATATACGCAGGAAGAAACGGCAACTTCACTTTATATGAGGATGAAGGAGTAAACTACAACTACGAAAAAGGGCAATTCGCCAAAATACCCTTGACTTACGACAACACCACATCGACTTTAACTATCGGCAACCGTCAGGGAGAATACCCCGGAATGAAAAAGAACCGTCAGTTCAATGTTGTAAAAGTCGACGCGGAACATCCGATTGGGAACGCTATTAAAGCCAAAGGCAAAATTGTCGATTACACCGGATCGGAACTTAAAGTGCAACTTTGACAAAACATTTCTCCATGCTTATATCAAGGCTAATTGCAGGTATTCTGCTGTTGACTTCCATAATCAGTTGTCAACAGCAGAACGAATCCCGGAATTCATCAAGAAAAGGATTCAATAATGACTGGAGTTTTGCTCTGATTGACAATGACAGCGCAGCCTCGCCGACATTTGACGACAATGCCTGGCGAAAGCTCAATCTTCCTCATGACTGGGCCATTGAAGGCGATTTCAGCAAAGACAATCCGTCAGGGACTGGTGGAGGCGCCCTTCCTGGCGGTATCGGATGGTATCGCAAGCATTTCGTCATTCCAAATTCTGATAAAGGGAAACAGATTTATATCGATTTCGACGGAGCATACATGAATTCTTCGGTGTATGTCAACGGACATTATCTCGGCACAAGACCGTATGGCTATGCTTCATTCAGTTACGACATCACTCCTTATATAGAATATGGTAAGGAAAACCTTATCGCCGTCAAAGTCGACAATGCAGAACAGCCCAATTCCCGGTGGTACTCCGGATGTGGCATATACCGCAATGTATGGCTGCGTGCTCTTAATCCAATTCATATAGCGCAATGGGGCCAAGCCGTCATCGCTACAGTTGACGGGGAGAACGGATACTTGAACATCACTACCGAAATTGAAAACAACTCGAAAAGCAACGCTGAAATTAATGTGTACTCAGAACTAATAGGTTCCGACGGGAAAACCGAAGCCAAATCAACTCCTCAAACAATCATATTGGGAGACGATGGCCGGCTCGCCGAAGTGATGTCTGAAATCACTATCACCGGCCCTCGCTTGTGGGACATAGACACCCCTGACCGTTACACTTTGGTCACATATATAGAAGATGCCGCCACAGGTAAAATCATTGACACATACAGGACAGTAACCGGATTCCGCACATTTGAATTCGATGCCGAAAAAGGATTCTCCATCAATGGCAGATCAATGAAAATAAACGGAGTCTGCCTCCACCATGACGCAGGAGCGCTTGGAGCGGTCGTCAATCGCCGAGCTATCGAACGCCAGCTTGAGATAATGAAAGAGATGGGAGTGAATGCCATACGCTGTTCCCACAATCCACCTGCGCCTGAATTGCTTGAACTATGTGACAGCATGGGGCTGCTCGTGATGGACGAGACGTTCGACATGTGGCGTAAAAAAAAGACGGAACACGATTACGCGCGATATTTTGACGAATGGCATGAACGGGATCTCACCGACCTTATACGGCGAGACCGCAACCATCCTTCAATATTCATGTGGAGCATTGGAAACGAAGTCCTTGAACAATGGAGCGATGCCAAAGCCGACACTCTTTCGCTCGAACAGGCCAATCTTATACTCAACTTCGGTCATAGCAAAGAGATGCTTGCCGCCGAAGGCGAGATGTCGGTCAATTCTCTGCTCACCAAAAAGCTCGCCGACATGGTGAGACAATATGATCCGACACGTCCGGTAACGGCAGGCTGCAATGAACCCAATCCCGGCAATCACTTGTTCCGTTCCGGAGCCCTTGATGTAATTGGCTACAACTACCACGACGAATGGTTCAAAGATGTGCCCGAGAATTTCCCGGGAAAACCGTTTATCGTAACAGAAAGCGTTTCAGGGCTTATGACCCGAGGCTATTACAGAATGCCGTCCGACAGCATGTATATATGGCCCAAACGTTGGGATATCCCGTTCTTCGACGAATCTTTCTCTTGTTCGTCATATGATAACTGCCATGTACCCTGGGGTATCAATCATGAAGGATCGTTACACAATGTGCAGAACAGCGACTATATCATGGGGCAGTTCATATGGACAGGATTCGATTATCTCGGAGAGCCGACTCCATACGGATGGCCTGCACGCAGCTCATACTTCGGCATAGTCGATCTTGCCGGTTTCCCGAAAGATGTATATTACATGTATCAAAGCCAATGGCGCCCCGACAAGACAGTACTCCACCTTTTCCCCCACTGGAACTGGGCCGACGGTCAAGAAATTGATATGTGGGCCTACTATAATAATGCCGATGAAGTGGAACTGTTCATTAACGGAGAATCGCAGGGAATACGCAAACCTGAAGCCGGCAAATACCATTCCGCCTGGCGAGTGCGTTTCAAGCCCGGCATTGCGACCGTCGTAAGCCGAAAAGACGGAAAAGAAGTCGCCCGGCAAGAAATCAAAACCGCATCCCGGCCATATCAAATCAGGCTTATACCCGACCGTACCGAAATCCGGCCTGACGGCAATGATTTATGCTACATCACCGCCGAGATTGTTGATTCCGACGGAAATATATGTCCCACCGCCGATAACGAAATAACATTCTCCGTAACCGGAGCGGGAACCAATGTCGGTGTAGACAACGGCTCACCGATATCTCTTGAACGTTTCAAATCGGACAACCGCAAGGCATTCAACGGCAAAGCATTGCTAATCGTGCAGAATAACGGAAAATCAGGCAATATAACCGTAGAAGCGACATCTTCAGGACTCGTATCAGCAAAATCAATAATTAAAACCAAACACTAAACCATATGCGCCTCAAAACAATATTACTAACTATGGCTATCGGAGCCTCGGCATTCTCTAATGCCCAGACACCGGTCTATCTTGACCGCACAAAACCAATAGAAGACCGTGTTGAAGACGCTCTTTCAAGAATGACACTCGAAGAGAAAGTCAAAATGTGTCACGCTCAAGGAAAATTCTCAAGCCCGGGGGTGCCTCGGCTTGGCATTCCGGAATTATGGATGAGTGACGGCCCTCACGGAGTAAGAGCCGAAATAAACTGGAATGACTGGGGATACTCCAATTGGAAAAACGATTCGATAACAGCATTTCCGGCACTTACCGCGCTTGCCGCTACATGGAATCCTGAAATGTCGGCTCTATATGGCAAAAGCGTAGGCGAAGAGGCCCGATACCGAGAAAAAGACGTATTGCTCGGCCCGGGTGTAAATATATATCGCACTCCGCTCAACGGACGTAACTTCGAATACATGGGCGAAGATCCGTATCTCGCCGGGGAATTGGTAGTGCCTTATATTCAGGAATTGCAAAAGAACGGAGTTGCCGCTTGCGTCAAACATTTCGCTCTCAACAATCAGGAGAAATGGCGCGGAAACGTGAATGTCGTTCTTTCTGACCGCGCTCTATATGAAATATATTTGCCGGCATTCAAAAAAGCGGTGCAAGAAGGCAAGGCGTGGTCTATAATGGGCGCATATAATCAGATATGGAATCAACATTGCTGCCATAACGACAGATTACTCAACAAGATTCTTCGTGATGAATGGGGATTTGACGGAGTGGTGATTACCGATTGGGGAGGAGCGCATGACACAAAAGAATCAGCGCTTAACGGACTGGACATAGAAATGGGCTCGTTCACCAACGGACTGACCAGTGAAAGCGAATTCACATTCGACGACTACTATCTCGGGAAAACATATCTTGAAATGTTGGAGAACGGCCAACTGCCTGACTCTACCGTCAACGCCAAAGCGCGCAACATTCTGCGGCTGATTTTCCGCACGGCAATGAACACAGAAAAGCCCTTTGGCTCCATAACTTCGGCGGAACATTACGCCGCAGCCAAGCAGATTGGCGATGAAGCCATTGTGTTACTGAAAAACAATGGCATCCTCCCTCTTAACCCGGCAAAATATCGCAATATACTTGTTGTTGGAGAAAATGCTGTCCGCCCTTTAAATCAGGGAGGCGGCTCTTCGGAACTTAAAGTCAAGGACATGTTCTCCCCTCTTGAAGCAATCAAAGCTATTTATGGCGACGGAGTGAAATATGCCGAAGGATACCGCACCGGACGGGCTATGTATGAAAAAGAGGATATAATCCCTCAAAATATTCTCGATTCTCTTAGAAATGAAGCTGTGGAAATGGCTAAAGATGCAGAGGCGGTCATTTACATCGGAGGTCTCAACAAAAACGGATTTCAGGATTGTGAGGCATCTGACCGACGGGAATATAATCTGCCATGGGGTCAAGACAGAATCATTGAAGAACTTGCCGCCGTCAATCCAAACCTAATTGTAGCCAATATCTCAGGAAACGCATATGCAATGCCATGGCTTGACAAAGTGCCCGCCATTCTACAGAGCTGGTATCTCGGCACTATGATAGGGCATTCGATGGCTGATGTCATATCAGGCAAAGTCACTCCGAGCGGAAAACTGCCTTTCTCATTCCCTGAAAAACTTGAAGACAACAGCGCCCATCATTTCGGTGAGAAATCTTATCCGGGCATTGAGACTTCGGAAGGCGGCAATGCAGCCGCCGATCTGGCCGGAGCTGACGTGAATGTCGGCAAGAATCCACAGCAGGAATATCTCGATGACATTTTCGTCGGATACAGATGGCATGACACCAAAAAAATTCCTGCGATGTTCCCGTTCGGCCATGGTCTCAGCTATACGACTTTTGAATATGGCAAACCGGTGTTATCATCAAAAGAAATGAACGCCGACGGTTCGCTTACAATAACAATACCCGTAACAAATACCGGCAATGTTGATGGAAAAGAAGTGGTGCAGCTATACATATCTGACGAGAAATCATCGCTTCCTCGTCCGGTAAAGGAACTGAAAGAGTTCAAAAAAATCAGTCTTACTCCTGGCGAAACTAAGAATGTAGAATTCACCATCACTCCGGAAGCGCTTAAATTCTTTGACGACAAAACCCATGAGTGGATAGCAGAGCCGGGCAAATTCAAAGTCCTTATCGGCTCTTCAAGCACAGATATTCGCTCGACATCACAATTCACATATAAATAGGTTGTCCAAACACTTAAGTCAAGCACATTATTTGTTTTCAAATCAGATTCTAAGGTAAAGAATGTTGTAGATAGAGACACCTCCGCGTGGAGATGTCTCTATCATTTTTTAATGCAGATTCAAGTAGTCTTTCAATGCCTCGACATATTCCTCAAATGCCTTTATTCCTGAAGCTGTTATGCAGCAGACGGTTCTTGTTTTCTTTCCGACAAATCCCTTTTCGACATCTATATATCCGGCAGCAGAGAGTTTGTCAAGCTGCACACTCAGATTTCCGGCGGTGGATTCAGTCTTTTCTTTCAGATATACGAAATCAGCCTCTTCTACATTCATGAGAATCGACATCACGGCAAGCCTCAGCTGAGAATGCAGCAACGGATTCAATTCTTTCATTTCGATTGCAAATTAAGTTTCCTACGGATTATGACAGCCGGAACAATAAACATCAGCAAAAAACAGAGGATATAAAGAGGCAATACCCACACTATCAGTAACGGGATATTGCACAGGTTCACTATAATCACCACCATCCCGGAGATGATTGAAAACATTCCGCCAAACACATATGAACCCTCTTTCACGACTATTCCCTGTGCCAATGCTCCGAATCCGACTATTATAAACGCATAGAAAAACATCGCCA